>CAZOJR010000124.1:0-6505 GCA_964580165.1 uncultured Gaiellales bacterium | reverse complement strand
CAGCGGTCGAACCGATCTCTTCCTCGGTGGTCTCCTCCTCTGCGTCAGTGCCTTCTTCCCCGACCACTGTAGTCGTGGTGGTAGGGGCGGGATGGTACATCTCGAGTGTAACCGTGGTTCCCTCGGGGCCTTTGATCCGGCCGACCACGTAGTCAAGATTCTGGCCATCGGTGGATTCTCCATCCACCGACAGGATGACGTCACCAGACTCTATGCCGGCTAGCTGGGCGGGGCTGTCTTTGAATGTCGAGACAATGGTGACCAGACGGTCTTTCATCTCCACCACCATTCCCACACCGCTGTACGACCCGGAGGAACTCTCCAGGAAGGCGGCATATTCTTCGGGATCCATGTACACGGTGTATGGATCGCTAAGGCCGGCCAACATGCCGTCGATTGCGTCGCCCTCGAGAGCATCAGCATCCACAGACTTGTAGTACGTGGATTCGAGTTTATCGAGCACCTCTTGCTGCAACCGGTATTCGTCGTCAGAAGCGGCACCGGAGAGGCTCTCGGGGAATACCCCGCGTATGGCCCCACCGATGTCTGGATTGATCCCCAACAGGAATCCGCCAAAAACCAGCAGCACAGCAGCCGCCAACCCGGCCACAGCAATAAGCGTTACCTTCGTGCCGCTACGCATCTGTTATAGATATCCCAGGGGATCGACCGTGGCACCGTTCACTCTTACCTCGAAATGCAGATGAGGGCCGGTAGAATACCCCGTGCTGCCCACCTTGCCAATGACTTCTCCCCGCTCGACCGCCTCGCCCGCCGAAACCTCGATTACCGATAGGTGGCCGTAGAGAGTTGCCAGGCCTCCCCCGTGCGAGATGACTACACACTTGCCATAGCCTCCCCGCCACCCGGCCGATACGACCGTTCCTCCCGAAGCCGCCCGAATAGGGTCGCCCATATCAGCGTCAATGTCGATGCCGGTATGCATTTTGCGCACGTGGAATATTGGATGGATCCGATAACCGTACCCCGACGTGACCTCTCCGACCACGGGCCATTGCAGTACGCCACTTCCGGCCTCAACCGGTTTGGCAACGCTGGCCGCTTCCAGGAGTTCGGTTATGCTTTCGGATTCGGCCAGCAATTCGCTCTGCTGTTTCTTCCAGGCCGCCTCGTCTTCTTCCGCAGCGGCCAGAACCTTCTGTTTTGCCGCGCGAGCCGATTCGAGTTCATCGAGCGCCGCCTCGCACTCCCCGGCCGCATCCTCGAGATCGCAAGTCACCACCGTTTGGTCGCGCTCCAAAGCGGCCACCCGCGTCTGCTCCTGTTCGAGCGCGAGCTTCTGCTCTTCCACCCGGGTCTTCAGAGTCTCAATCTGGCCGATCACCGCGTTGTCCCGCTGCATGATGTCGGTGAGAAGCCCGACTCGGCCAACCACATCGATAATCGAGTCGGACCTTAGAAGTACCTCCAGGTAGACGACACCCCCGCCCGACTTGTAGATATTCACCAGCCGGTCGCTCAGAACTCCCTGCTGGAGCCGGAGGTCGCTTTCGGTTTTCGCGAGTTCCTGGCGCTTATCGGCCAGGTCGGTTGCTACCTGCGTCATTTGCTCTTGCAGTTCGGCCAGCCGCGCCGCGGCAGCGGCATACGCGGCGTTGGCGTCATCCACCTTTTCCTCGGCCCCGGCGATGCTCTTGTCCAGAGCGGCGATATCACCTTGAGCCGCCTTCTTGGCGTTTGCGGCCTCCTCGATATTCGCCCGCACTTCTTCCAACTCGGAGCGAACGTCATCCAACCGGTTGTTTAGCTCACTTTTCGTGGCAGCTCCGGCGGTTTCCACGACAAAGGCCGCCGAAAGGGCAAGGGCAACGAGCAGAACCGCGAGTACGATCCCTGCCGCCGCTCCGGCCCGTCCGACAAACCTATGCCTGCAATGCGTGAAGAAGGGCACGCGATATACTCCCGGCCAGGGCTCCGCTCTATCTAGACTTTCAGGAAACGCCGCAGTCCTATGGCCGAACCGGCGGCACCTATCACCACCCCCACAGCCAGCAGAATGATCGTGACCAGGATGTAGGGAACCGCGTCCAGAGGCACGGTCAAGAACGCCAAATTGGTGCTGATCTTGCCCAACAGGTAGTTGTTTACCACCAGTACGACCACCACAGCCACCAAAGCTCCGAAGAACCCGACCGTGATGCCCTCGATCAAGAACGGCCAGCGAATGAACCAGTTCGTGGCCCCCACCAGCTTCATGATCTCCACCTCACGTTTGCGGGCAAAGATCGACAGACGGATGGTGTTGGAAATGAGCAGGATGGCCACGATTCCCAGCAGCACGATGAAAATAAGCATGAAGTTACGAGCTTGGTCGGTGAAGGCGAACAGCTTGTCGGCGATCTCTTTGCCATAGCGCACCTCGTCGACGATGGAATTGCCCTCGAACCGAGCTGCCACTATGTCCACCGTTTGCGGATCTACCAACGCGATTTCAAACGAGGCGGGCATCGGGTTGCTGGTAAGCGTGTCGAATATCTCGGGACTGTCCGCGTACTCTTCCTTCATACGTTCGAGAGCCTGCTCTTTGGTCACATAGGTACAGCTCTTGACCTCGGGCCAAGTCATGATCTCAGCCTGCATGGTCGAGACCTCTTCCGCCGATGGGTCGGGGTCGTTCTTCAGATAGACCGTGATCTCTACCTTCTCTTCGACCTCCTGCAGAAGCGCGTCGGTGGTAAACACGAACACCAACACGCCCCCCAGAACCACAATGGAGAGAAACACGGTGACCAAAGCAGCTATGGTCATGAAGTAGTTGCGCCGTAACGATCCGAAGGCCTCCTTGAGAAAGAAGCTAATCCTCCCCATAGCCGCCTCGCTTCTGGTCACGGACTACCTTACCGTTATCGAGCGCGATGACCCGGCGGCGCATACGGTCCACCATCTCCCGGTCGTGGGTGGCCATAAGCACGGTGGTGCCCGTCTTGTTGATACGGTAGAGAAGTTGCATGATGCCCATCGAGGTATCGGGGTCGAGGTTCCCGGTGGGCTCGTCAGCTATGAGCAAGGGCGGGTGGTTGACAAACGCCCGCGCGATGGACACACGTTGCTGTTCACCTCCCGAGAGCTCGTTAGGATAACTGTCCGCCTTATGGCCCAAGCCTACCAGCGAGAGGATTTCGGCGGCCTTTTTCTTGGACGCGCCCGTAGCGTTGCCCGTGACCACCAGGGCATACATGACGTTGTCAAACGCCGTTTTGTTGGTCAATAGCTTAAAGTCCTGGAACACGCATCCGATGTTCCGCCGTAGATAGGGGATCTTCCAGCTTCGCAAGGTGTCAAGATCACGGCCGCCTACCGAGATACGACCCCTATCGGGCTCGATCTCGCGGATGAGCAGGCGGATGAAGGTCGACTTGCCCGAGCCAGAAGGCCCGACAAGAAAGACGAACTCACCTTTCTCGATATGAAGGCTGACCCTTTCCAGACCAACAGTGCTCGGGGGATAGATCTTCGTTACATCTTCAAACTTGATCACGAGTTAGCTGTAACCTCCGTTGTGGATTACCTATCGGGTATTCTGCGGGACTCGGCAAAAGCCTCCCGCGTCATAGAACTTGCTTGGCGCCCACAAAGCCGCGGCACCGAACACACCATCAACCTTGGCGGGCGCCGAGCTTGCCTGTGGACCTCTGCCAGACATACTCACGTATGAATTCATCTATCGCACCATCGAGAACAGCCTCGACATTCCCCTTCTCAAAGTTTGTGCGATGGTCCTTCACCAGTGTGTATGGAGCCAGAACGTATGAGCGGATCTGACTCCCCCAAGCGATCTCCTTATGCTCTCCCTTTTCGCGGGCCATCTCCTGCTCCCGCTTCTCATATTCGAGTAAGAGGAGCTTGCTCCTCAGCATACGCATGGCAGTCTCACGGTTCTGGATCTGCGAGCGTTCGTTCTGGCACTGCACCACAGTCTTGGTGGGGATGTGGGTGATTCTCACCGCCGAGTCGGTCTTGTTGACATGCTGGCCACCCGCCCCCGAGGAGCGATAAGTCTCGACCCTCAGATCTTTCTCATCGATATCCAGCTCCACTTCTCCTTCGATGAGAGGAGTGATATCGACCGAGGCAAACGAGGTGTGCCGTCGCGCCGCGGAATCGAACGGGGACATACGAACCAAGCGATGGACTCCGCGCTCGGTGGAGAGCAACCCGTAGGCGTTCTCCCCATGTACGGTGAAGGTAGCGCTCTTGATGCCGGCCTCATCGCCTTCCGAAGCCTCGTTGAGCTCTGCGGTAAACCCGCGCGCCTGCGTCCAGCGCAGATACATACGAAGAAGCATCTCGGCCCAGTCTTGACTTTCTGTGCCGCCCGCACCCGGATGGATGGAGACGATGGCATCTCCGGCATCAAACTCCCCCGTGAATAGGCGCTGCTCCTCCAGGCGCTCCAAGGTTCGGCCGACCCCGCCTGCCAGACGCTCAACCTCTTCTGCCAACTCCTCGGGTACCTCATCGCCGTCGGATTCTTCGCTGGCCAGATCAAGAATCGCTTCCAGATCGCCCATCTGCGTAGCCAGGTCCTCGTAATCCTCCATGCGGCTGCGTAGACGGCTATAGCGAGTGCTCACGCCCTGAGCCTTGCTTTGATCGTCCCAGAAGTTGGGAGCCCGCATCGCCTCCTCAAAGGCGGCGATGTCACGTTTCAGCGTGTCGGGGTCAAAGATAGTCCCTTGCCCACGCGAACTTCTCGCGGAAAACCAGCAGCAGATCGCGATATCCGGCAAGGGATTGTGTTTGTTTCTCTGTCTTCTCAGCCATTGTCCGGGGGAGTATACACGTGATGGCGCTCAGGCGCCCTGATACATAGCCATCACGCGCCACAGCACTTCTTGTACTTCTTCCCGCTGCCGCACGGGCAGAGATCATTGCGTCCAACTTTGGTCACGCTGCGAGGAGCGACCACCGTCCGGGTGGCCTGTTGAGCCGCTTGGTAAGCCTCGGCCGAGCTGTCAGTCATTCCACCCGCCTGAGCCGCGGCCGCAGCCCTCCCGGCCGCGGCGAAGTTCTGCGCGAGGCTGCCATCTCCGCCACCCGAATAGGCCAGATCACGACCGCCAGCTGTTTCTCGCGGCTCTTCTTCGCGGACTATCTCCAAGTGATACAGATACCTGACAAAGTCCTCCTGAATGGACCCCATCATGGCCTGGAACATGTTGTAGCCCTCATTCTTGTACTCGACCAGGGGATCGCGCTGAGCCAAGGCCCTCAGACCAATGCCCTCCCGGAGATAATCCATTTCGTAGAGATGATCCCGCCACTTGGAGTCGATGGTGCGCAACAAAACCCACCGTTCCATCGCACGCATGGTGTCCGGTCCGAAACGCTCTTCCCGGGCTTCATACACTTTGAGAGCATCCTCGATCACCTGATCGGCCAGATTGTCGGCATCGAGGTCGGTGGTATCTCCCAGACTTTCGCGAGTGATATTCGTGGGGAAGAACGTGCGTAACACAACGAACATCTCATCGAGATCCCACTCTTCGGAAAACCGCGACGAACCTGTGAAGACGCCTACCTGCTCTCTTAGTATCCGCTCGATGATGCCCAATACATATTCGCGAAGATCCTCGCCCGACAGAATGCGTTGACGCTCCTGATATATGATCTGCCGCTGGAGATTCATCACGTCGTCGTACTCGAGCACGCGCTTCCGGATTTCGAAGTTCTGCTCTTCCACCTTTTTCTGCGCGCTCTCCACCGACCGGGAGATGAGGTTGTGCTCGATGGGAATGTCTTCTTCGAGGCCCAAGCGATCCATGAGCCGGTGGATACGCTCTCCGCCGAAGATCCGCAGCAGATCATCCTCAAGCGAAATGATGAACTGACTCACCCCAGGGTCACCCTGGCGTCCCGACCGGCCACGTAACTGATTGTCCACCCGGCGAGCCTCGTGCCGTTCGGTGCCCAGGACATACAGTCCGCCGCGCTCGATCACGCCCTCGCCCAGCTTGATATCAGTGCCACGACCGGCCATGTTGGTCGCGATAGTCACCGCTCCGGGCTGGCCAGCTTGGGCAATGATGGCCGCCTCTTTGGCGTGCTGCTTGGCATTCAGAACCTCGTGGGGGACACCCCGGCGCTTCAGCATCTCCGATAGACGCTCCGACTTCTCCACAGAGATGGTCCCGACTAAGATGGGCTGGGTGCGCTGGTAACAATCGGCGATGATGTCCACAGCGGCCCTAAACTTGGCCTTCTCGGTCTTGTAGATAAGGTCGTTGTGATCCGCGCGGACCATAGGCTCGTTTGTGGGGATCACCACGACTTCCATCTTGTATATCTCGCGGAATTCATCGGCCTCGGTAGCCGCGGTACCAGTCATGCCGGCGATCTTCTCGTAGAGGCGGAAGTAGTTCTGCAGAGTGATGGTGGCGAGCGTTTGATTCTCTTCCTTGATCTTGACGCCCTCTTTGGCCTCGATAGCCTGATGCAGGCCCTCGGAATAGCGCCTGCCCTCAAGGACACGCCCGGTGAACTC
>CAZOJR010000123.1:5662-6518 GCA_964580165.1 uncultured Gaiellales bacterium | reverse complement strand
CCGGAAGGAATCACGGGCACTCTGCGTATGCTTATTCTCCCAACGGCGGTGATTGCCGATGATCGGTACTGGGAAGACTGCGCAGCCGGTGGCAGGCAGGGGACTTTTTGGCGTTTGGTGAGCCTCAAGGGAGAACTGCTTTGCGGTGAGGTCCATGCCGCCCGGCGCCAGGATGCCGGAGCAGAGGCTCTTCTGAAGGCACGGAACGAGCTTGAAAGGGCGGGGAAGGAGCGGGAGGCCTTGTTGAGCAGGATCAATGAGGTCCACCAGATGGCGGAGCGGGCCGCATCGGCTGCGGATGAGGCCGAAAATCTGTTCAGGCAGGGAGAGGAGCGCCGGCGCCGGGCGGAGCGGCAGGTGGTAGCCCTGCGCGGGGAAATTGATCTGGTAGAACGCCGGCTGGAAGAGACCCGGCTTCAAAGTGTCGAGGTGCAGGGTCGGCGGGACCGGGAAAGCGCTGCAGTTAGTGATACGTCGGCTGAACTGCGGGTGGTCGAGGAGTCATTGGAGAGGCAGGAGGCCGGGCTGGATAGAGCGCGCGCCGATCTGCGCGCGCGCCAGGTTCATCTGGAAGGTCTGCGGACTACCATTGCCGGACTGGAGGAGAAGAAGGGGCGCGCGGCTCTGCTTGAGGTGAAGCTGCGGGAACGCTGTCGCTCGCGCGAAGCCGAGCGCTCAAGGGCGCTCAGCCAGTGTGATGCCGCCGGACAGGAGGTAGTCCGATGTGCGCGCCGGGTGGATTCTCTCGGGCTTTGTCTGCCGGTTCTAACCCGCCTGCTCGAAACGGCTGAACGGTTGGCTGGGAGTTCATTGGCCACGGCCGCCTCTTCCCCGAAATCGAATTCCAGTCCGCTGA
>CAZOJR010000123.1:368-5652 GCA_964580165.1 uncultured Gaiellales bacterium | reverse complement strand
GTCTCTTGAATCCAGGGTGGATGCTGCTAGAGCGGCTTCAGAGGCGGCCGCCCGTGACATGCGCGATCGTGGAGGTGAAGAGGCCGATCTTCAGCGGCAGTACGATGCACTCGGCACGCGGTCGGCCGACCTACGAGTGGAACGGGCCAGGCTTGATGATCGGAGAATGGTGCTCGAGGAGGAATTGGTGGACCTCAGACGGCGTCACCAAACCCCGCGCGCTCTCACGACGGCCGACGTAGCGGGTGAAGATGCGGCCGGGCTCGAGGCTGCAGTTCAACGGGCCGAGCAGCGCCGTGACAAGATAGGACCGGTCAATCCGCTGGCGGAGGTGGAATGCGCCGAGATGGAGGAGCGAGCTACCTTTCTGATGGAGCAGCGCCGTGATCTCGAAACTTCACTGGCTCAACTTCAGGAGGTCATCCGGGATCTAGATGGGCATATAGAGCGGACCTTTGCTGAGGTCTTTGAAGCCACGCGCATACACTTCTCAGCGGTGGTCGCATCGGTTTTTCCGGGGGCCAAAGGCAGCCTCAAATTGACAGAGGTCAAGCGTAAGGGGCAGGAGGGTGCGCCGGAGGAGGAGTCGGTCGAGTCGGGTGCGACTGTCTCGGATAGCGTGCTTGATGAAGATGGGAGCAGGCCGGCGGAGCAAGTGCCGGGTATTGCTCTAGAGGTGAAGTTCCCCAACAAGTCACCTCGCAGCTTGAGTCTTCTATCAGGGGGAGAGAAGGCCATGACGGCCATAGCATTTCTGTTTTCTCTCTTCTTGGCCCGGCCGTGTCCCTTCTATATTCTGGATGAGGTAGAAGCGTCGCTGGACGACATCAACATTCGGCGGTTTCTGTCGCTGGTTGCGAAGTATCGAGACAAGGCGCAGTTCATCATTATCACCCACCAGAGACAGACCATGGAGGTTGCCGACGTTCTCTACGGGGTGACGCTGGAGAGCGATGGTACCTCGAGGGTGCTTTCGCGAAGACTGGCGATAGCGAAAGGGGCATAAAATCGTGAGCCATAACTGGGCGGAGGTATTCCTCGGGGTATCAGAAGATGCCGTGATACGGGCACCCCGGGAGACGCCCGAGACGAGACGTGGTTGGCTGGCGCAACTCCGGGACGGTCTTGCGAAGAGCCGAAAGGCTTTGCAGCAGCAATTCGCATCCGTTCTGTTCGATCGTTTTGATGAAGATTTGTGGGAGCGGATCGAGGAGGCCCTCATCTACGCTGACGTGGGGGTGGAGACCACCGTCTCGATAGTGGGGGCCTTGGAGGCGGAAGCCAACGCCGGGGCCATCAAGGACTCGGCCGGTCTGCTGGCCAAACTGCGCGAGATCACGGCGGGTCACTTCTGCCAAGCCGATACGCGTATCGACGTGGCGCACTCACCCGCGGTCATTCTGATGGTTGGTGTGAATGGTACCGGCAAGACGACGACCATCGGCAAGGTAGCCTGGCATCTCAAGGAATTGGGCAAGGAGCCTATCCTGGTGGCGGGCGATACGTTTCGGGCGGCGGCCATCGAACAGCTGGCGGAATGGGGTAGCCGGGTGGGGTGCGAGGTGGTGCGGCATGAACGGGGCGGCGACCCAGGGGCCGTTGTTTATGATGGCCTTGCAGCCGCTCAGGCCCGTCAGGCCGACGTGGCCATCATAGATACCGCGGGGCGCCTGCACACTCAGGTGAACCTCATGAAGGAATTGGAAAAAGTGCGCCGCGTCATCGAGAAACGTATACCCGGTGCTCCGCATGAGTGCCTTCTGTGCATCGATGCCACCACGGGTCAGAATGGTCTCATCCAGGCACGTATGTTCAAAGAAGCGGTGGAACTGACGGGTGTGGTGATTACGAAGATGGACGGGACGGCGAAAGGTGGTATCGCCCTCGCGGTGTCTCACGAACTCGATCTGCCCATAAAGCTCATGGGCACCGGAGAGAAGTTGGAGAGCCTGCAGCCGTTTGATGCGGTCGACTTTGCCGCTATGCTGTTCGATGACTCGCTGGGGCGGCGATGATGGCGGGAGTAGCGGGGGAGCGAGGACGCAGGTGCGGACTGTTGGCGATAATGGTGTGTGAGCGCTGTGCCTGCGTAGGGAGTCTGGTTTGACGGGACTTCGGGCTGCTAGTAAACTCCGTCCCTCGCGACCCACATGGGGGCGCCATGGAGCGGTATGGATGAAATGCCGCAGAACGACAAGGTGAGTGGTGTTCGATTCCCTTTCTGATAAGTTGCAGGTAGCATTTGACGGCCTCAAGAGGCAGGGTAAGCTCACCGACAAAGACGTAGAGCGTGCTGCTCGTGAGATACGTCTGGCTTTACTCGAGGCCGACGTCAACTTCAAGGTGGTTAAGGAGTTCGTCGACAAGGTCAAGGCTCGTGCACTGGGCGTCGAGGTGCTCGAGAGTCTGACTCCGGCCCAGCAGTTCATCAAGATCGTCAATGAGGAATTGACCGTTCTGATGGGGTCGTCCACTACCAAGCTCACCTTCTCTCCACGACCACCGACGGTGATCATGATGGTGGGTCTCCAGGGCTCCGGCAAGACCACCGCCTGTGGCAAGCTGGCAAGCTTTCTTCTCGCCCAGGGCAAGAGTCCCGGGTTGGTCGCGGGAGATGTATACCGGCCGGCGGCTATCGACCAGCTCAAGACCCTGGGGTCGCAGCTTGGTGTTCCCGTGTACGAAGAGGGCGACAAGGCCGACCCTGTGGATATTGCCAAACACGGTGTGCAGTGGGCCCAAGAGAAGGGGCGTGATGTCTTGATCATAGACACCGCGGGGCGGCTGCATATCGACGAGAATCTCATGGGGGAGTTGGTGCGTATCCGCAACTCGGTGAAGCCGCACAATATCCTCTTGGTCCTCGATGCCATGACAGGACAGGATGCGGTTAATGTCGCGCTTCAGTTCCAGGAGAAGGTGCAATTTGACGGAGTGATTCTCACGAAGATGGATGGGGATGCACGTGGCGGCGCTGCTCTGTCGGTGCGCGCGGTTACGGGCAAGCCCATCAAGTTTGCCAGCACCGGGGAGAAACTCGACAACTTCGAATACTTTTATCCCGATCGTATCGCGTCTCGTATCCTGGGCATGGGCGATGTGCTTTCGCTGATCGAGAAAGCCGAGAGAACCATCGATCAGAAGAAGGCGAGGGAACTCGAGCAGCGTCTTCGCAAGGCTACCTTCACGTTCGACGACTTTCTCGATCAGATTCAGCAGGTGCGGAAGATGGGATCCATCTCGAGCCTTCTCAGCATGATCCCGGGCATCCCATCGGGCAAGCTCAAAGGATTGCAGGTGGACGACAAGGCCTTCGATAGGATCCAAGCGGTGATTTCCTCGATGACTTCTGAGGAGCGCAGCCACCCCGAACTCATCAACGGTAGCCGTCGCAGGCGCATTGCCGACGGATCGGGTACCGATATTCAGGCGGTCAACCAGTTGCTTACCCAGTTCAAGCAGGTGCAGAAGATGATGAAGCAACTTGGTTCGGGCCGTGTCCCTAAGAACCCGTTCCAGATGTTTGGGAACTGAAGTTAACGTGAGGAGGTGACGAATGGCAACAGCTATCAGATTGGCGCGTCGGGGGAGCAAGAAACATCCCACCTATCGTATTGTGGTGGCCGATTCCCGGCGGGCCCGCGACGGCCGGTTCATCGAGACTATCGGGTACTACAACCCACAGCACGAGCCGTCAATAATTGAAGTGGACGAGGCCAAGGCCAAGCAGTGGTTGGAATGCGGCGCTCAGCCCTCGGATACAGTGCGCAAACTCCTGAATCTGAAAGGGATCGTCTAGGTGAAAGAGTTCCTGGAATTCCTGGCTCGTTCGCTTGTGGATCATCCCGAACAGGTGAGGGTGGAAGAGACCGAGTCTTCCGACGGAGTGTTGTTGCGGCTTACCGTGGCCAAAGAAGATGTCGGTAAGGTGATAGGTAAACAAGGCCGTATCGCCCGCGCCCTGCGGACCGTGGTCAAAGCAAGCGCGGTCAAGGACGGCAAACAGGCTACCGTCGAGATCGTCGACTGATCTGTATGCCGCGCCCCGACTGGATCGAGGTGGGTAGAGTCTCGCGTCCCCACGGGGTGCATGGCGAGGTGCGGATCACACTTGAATCGGATAATCCGGATCGCTTTGTACCGGGATCTGTCCTGTATGGCCGGCCCGCTCGCCAAGGCGTGGCGGGGTCCGGCCCGCGTGGGCGGATGCAGTTAACTGTTGCCGGTGTGCGGGGTGACGACACCTTCCCGATTGTAGCTTTTGACGAAATTGCCGATCGCGATGCCGCCGAGGGATTGCGGGATTTCGTGCTCGAGGTGCAGTCCGGCGAACTTCCTGAGCTGGCGGAGGATGAGTTCTATCCATTCGACCTCACCGGCCTTGAGGTGCGGCGGCCGCAGGGAGAACTGGTGGGTCGGGTTGTCGACGTGGTTGAGTCCCCGGCTCACGCGATCTTGGTGGTTCTGTTGGAGTCGGGACCTGAGATTATGATCCCCTTCATCCGCGCCGCGGTGCCGACCGTGGCTGTGGACCAGGGATACCTGGTCATTGAGCCCTGGTTCCTGGATGAGAGCGGTCCGGCTGGTATGGCCGGCCGGCCGGTTGAGGACGGCGCGGAGGATTGCAGTGGTATCGATGGAGCCGGGAAGGCATGAAACGCTTCGATGTATTCACGCTGGTTCCAGAGGCCTTCTCGTGGTTTGTTAAACAGCATCCGGTGTCGACGGCAATTGAATCGGGCGTGGCGGCCATTCACGTTCACAACATCCGGGAATACAGCCGGCTTCCCCATCATGAGGTCGATGATTCTCCCTATGGAGGCGGACCGGGCATGGTGACACGGGTCGATATCGTTGCGGCCGCTCTTGAAGGTGTGTTTGCGGTGCCCGCGGAGCGAGTGCGTGACTCGAGAGATGTCTATGTGCTTGCCGCGGGTGGACGTCCGTTCGATCAGCGAATTGGCATCGAGCTATTATGTGGTCGGTTTGAAGGCTTCGATGCACGAGTCGAAGCATTGCTCGCCACCGGATCAATCTCCGTCGGTCCCTATGTGCTTGCAGGGGGAGAGGTGGCCGCGTTGGCGGTGTTGGAGGCCGTGATACGGCATCTTCCAGGCTCTCTCGGCAATGCAGAGAGCGTAACTGAAGAGTCGTTCAGCGCGGGATTGCGGGGTATGGTTGAATACCCGCATTACACGCGACCTCGCGAGTACGGAGGAGTGGAGGTACCGCCGGTGCTTCTGAGCGGTGACCACGGAGCAATCGCCCGGTGGAGAATGGAGAA
>CAZOJR010000123.1:0-358 GCA_964580165.1 uncultured Gaiellales bacterium | reverse complement strand
CCGTCTTTCTCCTTGGGTAAGGGGTTCTGATGGCAGCGCCCCGAGGGGCGCTGAAGCCGCCGGGGAGGACAGGAAGGAAGTGGAATGAGCACCGGTAACGAGAAGGCGAACTCCGATAGAGCGCGTCCGGTGCCGTCTGGGGAATCTCGACGGATGCGGGCAGACACCAAGAAGAGCCAGGGCGCCCTGCGGCTGGTGCTCGAGGTCGTGGTCATTGTGGTCGCGGCGTTTGCCATCGCCATGCTGGTGCAGGCCTTCGTTGTAAAGCCGTTCACCATCCACCAGGTGTCTATGCAGCCCACCCTTCTTGAAGGAGACCGGATTCTACTCAACCGTATGTCTTACCACTTCCGCGATC
>CAZOJR010000122.1:0-6536 GCA_964580165.1 uncultured Gaiellales bacterium | reverse complement strand
TCTCTTTGAGGCGGAAGGCACAAGTGAGTTCCGGGTGTCGGAGGTTGCCAAAACGCTGGGAATCCTGCCGAGCAAGGTGTCGCGGATGCTCAAGATGCTTGAGCATCACGGTCTCTTCGAGAGGAACCCGCAGAACGGAAAGTACCGCATCGGACCGCGCTTTCTCGTGCTCGGGCTCGCTCAACTTCTCAACCATCCTCTGCGTAGTATCATCCTTCCTCATGTGGAGCAAACAGCAAGTGACCTGAACCTCGATGCCAGCTGGACCGTCGGTCCGCCGATCGGCGACCAGATTGTCAGTGTCGATCGTTTTATGCTCGCGCCATCGGGTCGCTTGGAGCATCTCGTCGGTTTCTCCATTGGCTCATACTATTCATCGGCCCCCGGCCGAATTTTTCTCGCCCATATGGCCCAAGATGTCAGAGATGAGGTTTTGAGCAGGGCAAAACTAGTTGCCCACAACAGGAAGAGCATAACCGACATAAATGTATTGCGCCGGGTGCTGGATGAAATCAGAGAAGACGGATATGCACTCGATAAGGGGGAGACTCCGTTACTTCTGACGTGTTTGTCCGTCCCGATCTTCAACAAGGCGGGACAGGTAGTTGCCACCTTGAATATCTCAAGACCCAACGCCTCACGTTCGGTCAGCAAGCCTACAACCATAGCGTATATGAAAGAGAAGGGGACGTTCATATCGCGGCAGATTGGCTGGCTTGCCTCATAGCTACATAAGCGGGGATCACTCTTGTAGATGGTGAGCACTCTCTACGAGAGCCGGGGGGCTGTTGTCCAAGGGCCGGTAGTGGTGTGCCGGAACCTCGACGCTTAGCGATTTAGCGCGATGATTGCTGATTTCCGAAGATGCCTTCCGGATCCAGAGTCTCTTCAGAGCTTGTGTGCACTTGCCATGCGTTACTTGCGCAATAGCCAACACCATTGACACATCAGTTGGCATATTGACATCATCATTGCCGTACTGTTATCGTGTCCACCGGCTTCGTACCTGAGCTGGTTTGAGTCCTGGGCGCGTCGTGCTGTGCGCACCTGGATCCAACGATCTTTGTGCTCAACATGTCCAAGACGACAAGAGGGGGTCGTGAATGTAGAGCCCGAGAGCTTCGATGTGCATACGTCGTTGTGGATGGATGCACGGCGACAGCCGCACACGATGACACGAGTGGTGTAGATACCCGGCATTTATCGGAGCCGTGTTCCCCGTGAGGGATCGACACGATACATGCACATTAGGAGGGAGGTTCTGATGAATCATTGTCGTAGACATTCCTACGAGCTTGGGCTTGTTGCAGTCTTGATGATGGTGCTCGTGGTTGGACTTTTTGCTGCAGGGTGCGGTGATTCCGAGGAGGTTACGACCACCAGTGCTGCGACGGGAACCGAGACTACCGCTACGGAGACGGGAAGCGAGACTACTGCCGCAACCGAAGCGACCACGGGGGATGCCACTATCCTCAGGTTGGCTCTGCACTTCCCCGAAAGCGATCCGATCGTTACGTCGTTCAATGCGATGGCAGAGAGATTCAACGCCCGCACGAACGGCAGCTATGAGATTCGCGTCTATCCAGGTGGCTCGTTGGTTGGTGCGCGTGAAATGCTTGATACTCTCAGGACCGGGGGTGCGGAGATGGGCTCTGTAACCATTCCGGCCGTCGCAACTAATGATCCTCGGTTCGCCTCGATTGAGCTCCCCTTTATTCTCAACAACGTCCAGGCCCTTGCCGCTTTGCAGAATGAGGAACTGATTGCGCTTTATGACGACAACATCATGACGCCTCAGTTCAACCAGAAGGTGCTGGGTCTCTGGCATGTCGGGTTTAACGAACTCCTTACAACTAGACCCGTTCAGACTCTGGCAGACTGGGATGGCTTGCTGGTTGGCGCCTCTGCCCCGATGACTGTGGATACCTCGGAGCTATTAGGGGGCAAGACAGCCAACCTTGATTTTACCGAGACGTACTCCTCGCTCGAAAAAGGGCTCATAGATGCCGCGATATGCGGAAGTACCTACATGCTGGTGGCCGAACTGTACGATGTCGCGAAGTACTGCACCTGGTCGGCCGCTTTCGGTTGTAACGTTGGTCTCGATATCAATCTGGACGTGTGGAACGCCATGCCGCCGGATATGCAGCAGATCTTGGCGGAGGAGACTGAAACAACAATGGCTGAGCTGAATAAGTGGCACGTCGACACCTATGAACCCAATAAGCAGGCATTGGTAGAGAAGGGTTGCCAGGTCTTTGAGATAACGGGCGCCGAACGGGACTCCTGGAAGGCGAAGGTTGAGCCTCTCGTCACTAAGACAATCTCCGATCTTGGTGATTTCGGTACGCAGTTCATGTCATTGGTTGATAAGGCCAACGCGGCAAATCCGTGATGCGGATGATCCACAGATAGCTGACTGCTCTGTTCTGTCCGGACCATTGGTTGGTCTCAAATACGGTCCGGACAGAACGGGGCGGTTCGTGTTTGACCTGCATTGCCGGGCCGCGCGCGAATTCCGGTCGACGTGTATTCATGTGCCAAGCAGCTCAATCTGCTGAGAAGGCACCGAAGGGGATGCCTAATGCTTAAGAAGATAGCGCATCTGTTTACCACTATCTTTGACTCCTTTACCAATTTTCTCTTAGCTATTGCTGGAACCATGATATTGGCGATGGTTTTCACAACCACCTATGCTGTAATATCACGCTACATATTTGGTAACCCTGAGTCATATTCGTATGAACTTACAATGATGTTTCTGCTATTTTCATTTGTTTTCGCAGTATCGCAAGTTGAGAGACGTCAACTACAAATTCGAGCTGACTTTATCAGTAACAAATTACCCAAAAGATTAGAATATTTTGTTGTAAAGGTTTTCTCACCATTTCTAGGACTGCTATATGTTAGTGTACTTACATGGAAGGGTTTTGAGAACGCACTCTGGGCTTTTGAAATAGATGAACGCGGCACAGCGGCGTGGAGACAGCCAATGGGTTACATAAAGATTGTGCTGCCGATAGGGTTCTGTTTGCTGGTAATTGCTCTGATCATGAACTTAGTTAAAGGCATAGCTCAGTTCCCCGGTGCGCATGATGGTGATAACACTCCGTTGAGCCTTCCGGACGAAGAGAAGCAGGGAGCATAGTGATGGATTTCAATACTGTGGCGCTTCTCTGCATGGGGGGGATGATCTTTCTTTTGCTGCTTGGAGTGCCGATCGCATGGTCGCTGGGGACTGTGTCGGTTGTGGTCGGCTTCTTGGCATTCGGAGACTCGGCGCTTGACAAAATCGGATGGACGCCCTTTAGCACTCTGTACAAGATGAGCTGGACGCCGCTTCCCATCTTTACCTTTCTTGCCTGCCTGATATCGCAGACTGCTATGGGTGAGGATGTATTTGCCGCTGCGAGACGGTGGTGCGGGCGTTTGCCGGGCGGCCTCGCTGTTTCGACGATCTTCGGTGAAGCGGTGCTGGCTTCGGCGCTGGGGGCAAGCACGCCAACTATTCTTGCCATGGGCAAGATCGCTGCGCCTGAATTCGAGCGCCATCATTACAACAAGGGATACGCCATTGCAGCCACCGTTGCGGCAGGCACATTGGGTCCCTTGATACCGCCTAGCAGCGTCATGATCATCTATGCCGTCATGTGCAATGCGCCTCTGGGGAAGCTTCTCATAGCGGGTATAATGCCCGGAATCCTGCTGGCTGTAATGCTTGCAGCCACAGCTGTTGGCTTGGCTTGGATCAAGCCCTCTCTTGGTCCTCCCGGCGAGCGCTCCTCGTGGAAGGATCGGCTCCTCTCTTTGCGGCACGTCTGGCCCTTCGTCGTGATTATGCTTTCCATAATCGGATCAATCTACGCTGGTATAGCGACCGCCACCGAAGCTGGCGGGGTGGGGTGTCTCGTGTTGTTGTTGGTATCGGTGGCCTTCTATCGCTTAAGGTGGAAGGGACTTTTGGCGGCAATCAAGGAAACAACTCTGCTGAGCGGCATGGTCTTGATCCTCATTGTTGGATCGACCTACTTCTCCTACATCGTTTCCAGCTCAAACCTTACCGAGATTATGGCCGGCTGGGTGACAGGAGGCCATGTACCACGTATTGGTATGGTTCTTATTGTAATGGTGATTCTTCTCATACTAGGGTGTTTTTTAGATGGAATTACTATTATACTGTTAACGGTGCCGATTTTTGTACCATTACTGACATCGGTTGGATATGATATTGTTTGGCTTGGTGTTCTATATTGTGTTAATATTGAGATAGCATTGTTCACTCCACCTATGGGGCTAAATCTATACGTTGCTAAAAGTGCATTTGGTGTTGAAATTGGTGAATTACTTATAGGATTAATACCATTCCTGATTATATCGATTGTGTTCCTATTCATTCTAGTATTTGTGCCGGATATATCTTTGTGGCTACCCAATTTGATGAAGTGAGGTGTCGGTTCTTTGACCCGTGGGTGAGCAGACCCAGGGGTGGGTAGACCGGGGCAAGGACATCGACTCGGTAGACCCGGTATAGCCACGAAGAAGCGCCGGAGAACGCGCTCGATTCTGCGCGATTGCCAGATGAACCATTGGCGAATAGCGCCGTTTGCCCAAGGCGAACAACGGAGGAGCGGAGCCGTTGCCGCATCGGTATGACCGGTTCGGCAACACTGCGGGCAATGCACTGCGGGTAATGCGAACCGCGGGAGTCTGACGAGACTCATAGGAGACAGTATGTACAGACGCAATGTTTTTAGTCAGGCCGAAATTGAGATGTTGGAAGAATTCAAGAAGGATTCTGACTCGAAGGTTGGCTGGCTGCCGGGCGAGACCTCGCCGACTCTGATGTATCCCGTGTGGCAGCACGCGGCGGATATCGGATTTATGAAGCATATGGCCTATGCGTGCTATTACAAGAACAGGCTCTATCGAGACGAGGAATATGCCAGAACGACACGGTGGGGCGGGATCATTGCGCCACCCTTCTTCGCCAAACACTTTACCAACATCGGCTACTACCACCGTTTCGCGTTAACGCCGGAGTGCGGCCAGTTTGTCGGCATGACGATGGGCGAAAGCTTCATGAACTACAAGCCTATCCGGGCCGGTGATTCCTTTCGTGTCTACACCATGCCGGCCACGGTTGAGGACGTGACTCCTGACGGCGAGCAACCCGAACGGAACTGGAAGATATCCGAGGAGACGCGTTTCTATAACCAGCGGGACGAATTGGTAACCAGGTATCTGCGAGGCAACGTGCTGGCCCTTGCTGAACTCGGCGCTCCATTCGATAACGTGCTCCGCATGGGCTACGAGATGGCCGTAGCCGAGAACAGTGTCGCCTTGGATATAGGCGAAGTTCGACAGACTCCGGAGTTCGTCTACACACCCGAAGAGATAGCCGCGATCGACGGCATGTATGCCGATGAACCTGTCCGCGGAAAGCAGATCCGCTGGTGGGAGGACGTGAACGTCGGTGACGAGTTACCGTCTGTAGTTCTTGGTCCCATTACAGTCTGGGACGAGGTTTGTCACATGGGGACCCTGGGCAAGGCCCCGCTCAGCATGATGGAGATACGTACCAGCAGCAATACCAGTGACGTCATCGTTGATCCCCAGACCGGTGTTCCTCATAAGCTCTTCGAGGTACACCTAAACACCAAGATCGCTTCGCTTATCGGCTGGGGCTCTGAGACGATCGCCGAAGCCGTCATCCACAACTTCTTTGGCCGTTTAGCGGTCCAGTGGATGGGCGATGACGGTTTCATCCGCTACTACGGATGGAGGAAGTTCTGTAACACCAAACACGGAGATACCATCTTCGGCCGCGGCCGGGTGATCCGTAAATACGTGGACGAGAAGACCGGGGCATGTCTCGTCGACATAGACGCCCGTATGGAGAACATACGTGGCTTTCTTACGAATGCCGGTCCCATGACGGTGCAGCTCATGTCCTGGGAGCAGATGCACGAACAAAGGACTCCCGAGACGCCTGTCTCTGTTTCTATCGACTGGAATCCTCAGGATCTCAGACCCGGCGATCAAGTGATCGTCAAGCCCCGCCCCGATTGGGAGATGCCCGCACCCTACCGTCTGGCCGGTGAGACGGCGACGGTATACGCGATGTTCGAGGTACCGGGCTATGTGTTCCTCTTGTTCGACAACGACTGTACCGGACTTGATCCTCGTATCCCTGTGGGCTTTGCCATCGAGAATCTCGCGAAGGCATAGCGGAGGAACCGGCACGAGAGTCATCCGAGGGTGAAACCGGCGGATAAGTGCGTAAGAGCCTGTAGATATATGTAGATATGAAGGGAAGCAAGGATCAATGGATAGTAAGTATGCTGGCGTTGGAGGAGACAAGCAGGTCATTAGGGGCTCGAGCATCATAGGTGGCGCGGAGTCGGGCCCGCCCACCCTGGTGGATGTCAAGGACGGCAAGATCACCCGCATACGTCCGCTTCAGTACGAAGCAAAGTACGACAAGAAGGACTTCAACGTCTGGAAGATCGAGGCTCGAGGGAAAACCCTCGAGCCTC
>CAZOJR010000121.1:1845-6566 GCA_964580165.1 uncultured Gaiellales bacterium | reverse complement strand
GTGGATTTAGAGCTGCTTGATCTGCCGCGTGGGGGCAATTCGGAAGGTGAAACCGCCGGTCCATGGGTGGAGTATGTAGCGGGAGAGGGGGTGGGGATTGTAACCCGAGCCGGTCTTCAGCTCGCAGTGGGGGAACCCGCAATAAACCCGGTCCCCAGAGCCATGATCGCGGATGCACTTGCGGAGGTGATCGGCGCAACCGGATGCCGGGTAACGGTGAGCATACCGGGAGGTGCGGTCCTTGCCGATAAGACGTTCAATTCCCGGTTGGGGATTATTGGAGGGTTGTCCATTCTCGGGACCAGCGGGCGGGTCGTTCCTCGTTCGGACGAGGCGTGGTTGCGCTCGCTCATACCCCAGGTCGACGTGGCTCTGGCGGCCGGTGAAAAATCCCTGTATCTGGCTCCTGGGAGATTCGGTGAACAGGCCGCTCGTGAAGTACTGGGTGCTCCGGATATTGCTGTGATTCGCTGTTCGAATTTCGTGGGAGAGCTTCTCGATATTTGCGCGGGGAAAGAGGTCGAAAGGGTTGTTCTGGTTGGGCATGTCGGTAAGCTGGTCAAGGTGGCGGCTGGGATTTTCGACACTCACAGCCGTCACGGGGACGGCCGCTTGGAGACGGTGGCCGCACTGGCGGGAGCCGCCGGTGCGGCCACCGGTCTCGTCAGGCGGCTGCTCGGTCTGCCTACGGTTGAAGCCGCGCTGCCGCTGCTTGAGGAAGCGGGACTGGGGGACGTTTGGGACGACATCGCGGAGAGGGCGGCCGGCAGAAGCGCCGCGCGCGCAGCGTCCGCTGCGCGCGCGGCGCTCAGGCATCCACCCCTGGTTGACTGCGCCCTCGTCGGGTACGACGGACAAGTAGTAGGTCGTAGCGCGCGTTTGCGTGCTCCAGAGGAACTCTCTGCCGGTCCCCCTGCGCTTACCGTAGTGGGGGTGGGACCCGGGTCTGAGGATATGATGACGTCCGCTGGCTGGCGCGCACTCCGCAGAGCGCAGGTAGTCGTGGGCGGGGCCCGGCAACTGGCCTGCTTTGCCCCCCGGGAGGCCGAACAGGTTGTCGTCAGCGGCGACATGGACGCGCTGGAACGGGCCATTCGCAGCCGTCTGGACCGTCGCATCGTGGTTCTGGCGTCTGGCGACCCTACCTGTTACGGCATTCTCTCGACCCTGACGCGCCGCTTTCCCGAGGTCGAGATGCAAGTGATTCCCGGCATCAGCGCATTTCAGCTCGCGCTGGCGCGGCTGCGACTCGGGTGGTCATCAGTTAGATTCGCAAGCGTTCACGGTAGAGACCTCGGGGAGTTCTTGACCGCTGTGAGAACGCACCCGCGTGTCCTTGCGCTGACCGACACACTCCATGGTCCTCAATCTCTGGGTGCGATCCTTCTGGGCGCGGGTCTCCAAGGATATATGACTGTGTTGGAATATCTTGGCTATCCGAATGAGCGTATCACCAAGGGAAGCTTCCGCCGGATTTCCCGCGGAAGCTTTGGGCCGCTAGCTGTAGTTCTCGTTGAGACCAGGGCCGTGGCGGGATATCCAAGGGAGAAGGAGATCTGCGATGGCATTGAATGAAGCAGGCTTTTTCGGGGCACCTCCCGGGATTCCCGATGATGAGTTTGTCCGCGCGGCTGTTCCCATGACCAAGTCGGAGGTACGTGTGCTCCTCATGGCTAAGGCTCACCTTTACCCTGAGGCTCGGGTGCTCGATGTTGGCGCGGGAACCGGTAGCCTGTCGGTCGAAGCTCGTCTTCTCTGCACTAGGGGCGAGGTGGTAGCGATTGAGAAAGACCAGGCTGCGCTGGAGGTTCTGCACGCCAACCTTGGCCATTTTGGTCTTTGTGACGTGCGGGTCATATCCGGAGAGGCCCCCGAAGCCTGGGCAGGTTTGGGAAATTTCGACCGGGTCTTTGTGGGAGGCAGCGGCGGGCGTCTTGCGGATATCCTAACTGTGGTCCCGTCGGTTCTTGCATCCAGGGGGAGGGTGATCTGCTCCTGCGCGTGCGTTGAGACCCTCACCTGTGCAGTCTCGCACCTGAGGAGCGCCGGGTGGAGAGGGTTTGACTGTATCCAGGTGAACGTGGCTCGGGGCGTGCCTGCCGGAAGGCAACTCCGCTTCGATGCGCTCAACCCGGTTTGGATTGTCAGTGCCGAAGTCGCTCCTGAGACGACTGTGTCAGATGGACAGAAGCGATGAAGCCGTCCGGAAGCGCAACTAGAAGCACAACTGGAACCGTCCATGGGGTTGGAGTTGGTCCGGGCGATCCAAAGTTGCTCACCGTGCGGGCGGTCGAGATTTTGAGTACGGTCTCCGTCGTTGTTGCTCCAAGTGCCGGCAAGGACGAGACCAGCTTCGCTCTTGACATCGTACGCCCGTACCTCTCCCCAGAGTGCAGTGTAATGGTGCCTAAACTTCCCATGACCGATAATCGGGCGACGCTTGAGGATGCCTGGGAAAACACCGCTCGGATAATCGCGGAGAAGGCATTGTCGGGCTGTGATGTCGCGTTTGTTACGCTGGGCGATTCCACGCTCTATTCCACATGGAGTTATGTGAGCGATGCTCTCCGGCGCATGTTTCCCGAAGTGCCTGTCAGTACTGTGCCCGGCGTTACCTCTGCCTCTGCTTGTGCCGCACACGCGGGAGTGCCTCTGGCTCAGGGACGCGAACCATTGCTCATCTGGCCCTCTCCTCCGGACGCGAGCATGGAGAATTGGATTAAGGCCGTTCCCAACGTCGTGTTCATGAAGGCTGCCCCTCATCTCGAGAGGATTGCCCAACTGGCTGAGTCTTCTGAGCGTAGAGCCGTTGCCGTTCGCCGTACCGGCCGGGCGACGGCGGATTCGACTCAAGACCTGCGATCTTGGGTCGGGCAATCCGACTACTTCACCACCGTAATAGTCAAGTCCGGTTATTCAGGGGCGGAGGTCTGCTCCGGCCAGGAGGGGCGAGACAAATGATCTGGTTTGTGGGAGCCGGCCCCGGAGATCCGGAACTCATTACTGTGAAGGGAGTTCGGTTGCTCCGAGAGGCTGATGTGGTCATCTATGCGGGATCGCTGGTGCCTCCAGAGATGCTCACATGGGTCAGACACGGGGCAGCGGTTCATGATAGTTCCAGGATGAATCTGGAAGAGATCGTTACTCTCATGATCACCGCTCACAACGAGGGCCGGAAGGTTGTGCGGCTGCATACGGGAGACCCCAGTCTTTTTGGAGCGATTGGGGAGCAAATGGCATGTTTGGATGGGGCGGGGGCGCCCTACGAGATCGTGCCGGGGGTGAGTTCATTTGCCGCGGCCGCCGCGGCCGCCGGCAGCGAGCTGACGCTACCCGGTGTATCGCAGACCGTGATTATTACGCGAACCGCGGGGCGGACACCCGTGCCGGAGAGGGAGGCGCTCCCGCTTCTCGCCTCTCACCAATCGACTATGGCGATCTTCCTGTCGGCTGATCGTATGGACGATGTCGTCAGGTCCCTGCGCGTGCACTACCCTGAGGAAACGCCGGTGGTTGTGGTTTGCAGGGCCAGTTGGCCCGAGCAGAGGATTGTCAGGGGGACTCTGCGGACCATTGAAGAACAGATGGCCAAAGCCGGAATCGATCGTACCGCCATGATTCTTGTAGGTGCGGTGCTGGCCAATAAGGGCGATACTTCAAAGCTGTACGATCGGAATTTCTCCCACGGATACCGTACGGCCCAAGACCCGCCCGAGGTGCAGCGTGACACGCTATAGCCGGAAGGGTCCCATTGCGGTGGTGGCTGTATCCGATGAGGGTCTGGCGTTGGCCGAGTTTCTCCGCTCCGAGCTCCTCCAGGAGCCCGGAGCGGAGCAGATTACGGTGTGGACTCCGCGAGAATCGGATGCCGGAGTTGGGCGGTCGGAGGGTGGACTTCCGGCCTATATCGGCACGATCTGGAACGATCATGTCGCCATCGTGGGTGTCATGGCGAGCGGAATCATGGTGCGGGCGATAGCTCCCTGGGTGAAGTCCAAGTTGAGTGACCCGGCCGTGGTCGTGGTGGATGATGCCGGGCGTTACGTGATTAGCCTGTTGAGCGGCCACGAAGGGGGCGCGAACCGCTTGGCCGAATTGATCGCCGATTACACCGGAGGGATGGCGGTCATCACAACCGGGACAGAAGCGCGGAGGAGGATTGTCGCTGGTGTGGGCGCTCGGCGGGGAGTGACATCTGACAAGGTGCTTGCGGCGGTTGACCGGGCTCTTCACGGTTCAGGGTATTCGCGTGCGGACATCAGGGCTCTCTCCACGATCGATCTGAAGGCGGATGAACCAGGAATCCGGGTAGCCGCAGAGGCGTTGGGGGTTCCTCTACGTGTAATCTCCCGTACGCGAATCTGTTCCCTGCAAAAAGCTTTGCGAGAGCCAAACTTTGTGGAATCAACGACAGGAGTGGCAGCAGTATGTGTACCGGCGGCATTACTGTCCGGGCCGGAGGTGAGACTACTCGGGCCGCGGACTGTTCAGGAAGGAGTGACTGTGGCACTCGCCTTGGACGTCTGTGGCTCGTGGGGATCGGCCCGGGAGGAAGAGAGCATATAACCACCGCCGCGGAGGCTGCACTTAAGGCTGCCGGTGTTGTGGTGGGATACGAGCCTTACCTGGGCTTGGTGGCGCCCCTCATAGCCGGCAAGAGAGTCATCGGCGGCGGGGGCACGTCGGGAGGAACTGCTTCATCTCGAGGCGCTGACGAAGAT
>CAZOJR010000121.1:452-1835 GCA_964580165.1 uncultured Gaiellales bacterium | reverse complement strand
AGAGAGTCATCGGCGGCGGGATGCGTACGGAGATGGAACGTGCCAACCTGGCAATCGAGGCGGCCGGGCGGGGATTCGACGTTGCCGTGATAAGTACCGGTGACGCAGGCATCTACGGTATGGCCGGACTCGTTCTCGAAGTTCTTCCTCCAGACTCAGGTATCGATGTGGAGATTATTCCCGGCATCACCGCCGCTTCGGCCGCCGCCGCCTGTTTGGGCGCTCCCCTTATGAACGACTTCGCGGTTATCAGCCTGAGCGATCTCCTGACCCCTCTCTCGATGATAGAGAAGCGGCTTGCCGCCGCTATTGCGGGCGACTTCGTGATTGCCTTATACAACCCACGTAGCAATACGAGGGTGGATCCTCTCCGTCGTGCGCTGGCGCTGCTCCGTGCATCCAGACCCGGCGGCACTCCCGTAGGAATCGTCCGCGACGCTCTGCGAGAGGGACAATCGGTAACCCTGACAACACTCGATTCGCTGGCGGAGGATGAGCTGGATATGAGGGCCATCGCCATAGTTGGCAACAGCGCAAGCTGGGTGCGCGACGGACGCATGGTGACCTCACGAGGTTATCCGGTCGCTGAGGCACCTGCGGAGACTGAAATACCTGCGGTCGCTGAGGCACCTGCGGACGATGGAGCGGATGCATTGTGATCCTGCTTCTGGGTGGGACGGCCGATTCTCGCGCAGCGGCGATGGCTCTCTGGGAGTCGGGATATGACGTCGTTGTCAGCGTCGTCACCGACCATGCCGCGGAACTCATCCGCCGGATGATCGAGCAGTGTTCTCCCGCGGGGCCGGGTGCCGTGTCTCGCGGGTCGCTGGGAGTGCGCGTGGGGGCTCTGGATGAACCTGGGTTGATGGCGATTCTGGAGAATGCCGACGTGCTCGTAGATGCCACCCATCCCTTCGCGGAGCGGATCTCAATACTCGCCCGGGAGGTTTGCAGGAAGGCAGATGTTCCCTACTTGAGGTTGGAGCGACCGAGTACGGAGCTTCCGGCAGATGTGCTTACGGCCGTCGATGCCGCTACCGCTGCCGAGCTGTGCGTCAAGGCGGGAAGCGACGGCACAATTCTGGTCACGGTTGGCACGCACACACTCGAAACCTATTTTGACGCTGCCCGGGAAGCGGGCAGGCGCCTGGTGGCCAGAGTCATGCCGACGGTTGAGTCGGTTGCTTATTGCCACAAGATAGGGCTGACACCCGCCGACATTGTAGCCATGCAGGGACCCGCCGGAGCGGATCTCGATGCCGCCCTACTCAGGCATCTCAAAGCTACGGTGCTGGTGACAAAGGAGAGCGGTGATTTGGGGGGCCTTACGGAGAAACTGGAAGCCTGCCGCATGACAGGAGCCACCGCGATTGTGGTATTGCG
>CAZOJR010000121.1:0-437 GCA_964580165.1 uncultured Gaiellales bacterium | reverse complement strand
AAATCCTGCGCCTCCTGGAAGAGACGCCCGCCGCGAAGAGCGGATGGCGTCGGGGTGGCGAGTGCCAGTGAGCGGGCCCGCACGTATCTTGATGGTGGCCGGGACCGGCTCACACGTAGGCAAGAGCGTGCTTGCCGCCGCCTTTTGCCGCATCTACGCCCGCCGGGGTTTCAAAGTGGCTCCATTCAAGGCGCAGAACATGGCTCTGAATTCCTTTGTGACTCCCGATGGAGGGGAGATCGGCCGGGCTCAGGCCTATCAGGCGGAAGCCGCCGCCGCTGAGCCGCATGTGGACATGAATCCGATTCTGCTCAAACCTAGTTCTCAAACCGGAAGCCAGGTCATCGTACTCGGGCGTCCGGTGCGGCATATGTCCGTGCGCGAGTATCACGCGTATCAGACGCATGTGTGGCCCGTGGTTACGGCCGCGCTGGATA
>CAZOJR010000120.1:254-6586 GCA_964580165.1 uncultured Gaiellales bacterium | reverse complement strand
CTAAGCATCATCGTCCCGGAGTGAAGACAAAGCTGGCCATCATTACGACCATGATCGTGGTGGCTGCGATTCTGACGCTCGTATTGAGCGGGGGTGCGCAGATCTGATCACCCCTGATGCCGTGGTTGTCTCCGGCGGAAGTGCTCACTAACAGCATCCGCGGTGCTGTGTCGTTGAGGCCGGCACCGGTGCGCCTACTTCGGCGAAGATCTCACCTCGCCTTTGAGCCCCGTGGATGCTAGCTTTGCCACACAACGACGCCGGAGGTGACCGTGACCGCAGCGAATATGGACGACCGCATAAGACATGCCGTGGCGGCCGACAGCATGATCAAGCTCTTCGAAATAGAAGTGGAAGAGGTGACGGAGAGCTACGGGCGGGTGTCGGCGGTGGTGAAGGACAGTTTTCTGCAGCTGCACAACCTAGCTCATGGCGGCTTCATGTTTGCGCTCATGGATGTGGCTTTTGGGCTCACGGTTAATGTGAAGGTGGACGCCGTCGCGGTGCAGTGGAGTATCAGCCAGTTTCGCGCGGCCGGGTTGGGAGACAAGGTGACCGCTGAGTGCAGGCTTCTTCATGGGGGCAGGCGTCTCATGGTGGTGGAACTCGTTGCTTTCGATGGCGAGGGAAAGGTGCTGGCCAAGGGGCAGGCAACCGCGATCCCGCTGGGACACGACACTACGACCAAACAACGCTGCTAGGTTACATCGCCAACCGCTATGGATAGGGCTGCTGCATGCTTCCGGGCAGCCCTATCCATAGCGTAGCCGGATCTTCTACTCGTCGCTTGCGGCCGGTACGGCCGCAAGCACGCCCGGAGCCTGGCGGATAAGCCGAACCTTCTCGGCGGCCAGACGCGGTGACAGGCCTACCGCGTAGATTTCGGGATTGCGCAGACGGCGTAGCTCTTCCGGCAGCGCTGCCACTTGGGCGGTTGCTCTGGCTCTGATCTCGTGTAGGGGGGGCGATTCGACAACACGCATCCCGTCACGCATGACCGGCTGTAGCAGGTTCTCGCAACGGGTGGCGTCCCAAACCGCTCGCAAGAACGACAGGTCTTGACGCTCGGTGAAAGGTACCGGTCTGGCGGGCTGCCCGGTATCGATAGAGTCGGGAGCCTCATCGTCCAACCGGATGATGTCCGCCAAGGGCCTGCCGTCGCCATCGTGGTAGCGGATCAGACGCTTACGTCCGGGATCGGTCATCTTGGCCGGGTTAGAGGATAACTTGATACGTGGTTCCCATGAACCGCCGTTTTCGCGCACCGCAACCAGCTTGTAGATACCTCCCAGCGCGGGGTGGTCGGACGATGTAATGAGATGCGTCCCCACGCCCCATGAGTTGATGGGAGCACCCTGGCGCTTGAGGTCGGCAATTAGATCCTCGTCGAGTTCATTTGACGCCACGATCAGCGGATCGCGGAATCCGGCGTCGGTGAACATGCGATAGGCTGCCTTGCTGAGCCGGGCCAGATCACCGGAGTCCAGACGGACGGCGGGGCGCACGGTCTTACCGGCGGCGCGTAGCTCAGTGAATGCCGTCACCGCGTTGGGAAGGCCCGACTTCAAGGTGTCGTAGGTATCGACGAGCAGGATGGGGTCGTCATAACAGGCGGCATAGGCTCGAAAAGAGTCGAGTTCATTGTCGAAGCTCATTACCCACGAATGGGCGTGTGTTCCCTTGACCGGGATGCCGAACGCCTTTCCGGCCAGCATATTGGATGTGCTGCTGGCGCCCCCGATGTAGGCCGCCCGCGACCCGCTGAGCCCTCCATCGGGCCCATGAGCTCGCCGGAGCCCGAATTCGACCAGGTCGTCGTTGCCGCAGGCCGAGCGGATTCGGGCGGCCTTCGTGGCAACCAACGTCTGATAGTTGAGGGTGTTGAGCACCGCCGTCTCCAGGAGTTGGGCCTCGATCAAGGGCGCTTCAATCTGGAGTATGGGTTCGTGGGGGTAGACGACCGTGCCTTCCGGAATAGCCTCTATGCTGCATTTGGGCCGGAAATCTCTCAGGTAGTCAAGGAAACCATCGTCAAAGGCGGCCAGTCCCGACAGATACTCCAGGTCTTGCTCGGTGAAACGAAGATTCTCGATCAGGTCCAGCAGCTGTTCCAATCCGGCCGTTACGGCGAAACCGTTGTGGGGAGGGAGTTCGCGGAACGTGTAGTTGAAGCAGGCCTGCAGGTCGTTTCGGCCGGTCTTCCAGTAACCGCCCATCATAGTGAGTTGATAATAGTCGGTGAGGAGGGCCAGGTTCTCTCGTTTGGCCCACCGCTGAGTGACATCGCGCTCCATCAGACGTTCCCGTCCATCAGTGAAAGTCCTATCTAGTTCAATTTAGTCGTCGTGTTCTATCGGGTTTCCATGCTCGTCGTATGCGGCGGCAGGTCGTTCGCCCGAATCCTCCAACTGGTCCGATCTTATGCGGATAACGCCTGCTGCTTCCATCTCCTTCAGGGCTCGAGCGGAGCCTTCTGGAGATATTCCCCGTATGGCATCTTCAACCAGGTAGACGGTGAAACCGGCCGCGCGTGCGTCCAGTGCCGTCTGGAGGACACAGTATTCGGTGGCCAGACCGGTGATGAATATTCTGTCGACCAACCGGAGCTTCAAGAATTGAGCCAGATCGAGGCGATCCACGCGGAAGCCGCTATAGGTTTCGCGCCGGGGATCGTCGCCCTTGCTGATCAATATGGCGTTCATGGGCATGTCCAGGCCCGCACACCAATCGGCGCCCGGCGTGCCTTGCACCGCGTGTGGCGGCCATGACCCGTCACGGTACTCGGGTTTGTCGGAAAAACTCACATGGCCGACAGGGTGCCAATCGCGTGTATATATCCACCGCCCGAAAAAGGGGGCGATGCGGTTGATGACGGGTATGACCTCATCTCCGCCTGGCACGGGCAGAGCGCCTCCTGAACAGAAATCCCTCTGTACATCGACTACTATGATGGCGTCGTGGGCTCCTGTCAGGATGGTGTCATGCGAACCGGCTGCGGCCGTCGAATTGCCGTTATACACGCGGGTCATCCTCCAATCGTTTCCATTCCAGCAGGCAGGAACGCTCGCAGTACTTTGGGCACTTCCACAAACCCCTCTTCGGTCTGGTAGTTCTCCATGATGGCGATGATAGTCCTACCCAGGGCCACCACCGTGCCGTTCAAAGTGTGGAGAACGTATGTGCCGCCCTTATCTCCCTTCGCGCGGACCTTGAGTCTGCGGGCCTGATAGTCGGTACAGTTAGAGCACGAGGTTACCTCGCGGTACCGCTCTTGCGTGGGCAGCCAGGCCTCCAGGTCGTACTTCTTAGCTGCCGGGGCGCCAAGATCGCCCGCCGCCACGTTGACGGCTCGGTAGGGGAGTTCCAATTCTTGCAGGATCTCCTCTTCGATGGAGCGCATGAAATCGTGTTCTTCCGCCGATTTCTCCGGGGAGCAGAAGCTGAACATCTCGACTTTGTCGAACTGGTGCACTCGGAAGATGCCGCGGGTGTCTTTGCCTGCCGCTCCCGCCTCTCGCCTGAAACAGCTCGAATACCCCACATATCTGAGTGGGAGGTCGGCTTCGTCGATGATCTCGTCCATGTGCAGCGCCGCCAACGGTACCTCAGACGTGCCGACCAGATTGAGTCCGTCGGTCTCCAAGCGGTAGACCTGCTGCATGTCAGTTGGAAAGAAGCCGGTGCCGTACATCGCTTCGTCCCTGACAAGTACGGGAACTACGACGGGACGGAAACCTCTGGATGCCAGCTTCTCAAGAGCGAAACGCACCAAGGCAAACTGCAGGAAGACCAAGTCACCCTTCAGGTACGCAAAGCGGCTACCGGAGGTTCGGGCTCCCCGCTCCATATCGATAAGATCACGCATGACTCCAAGATCTAGGTGGTCCAAAGGGGAGAAATCGAACCGCCTGGGAATGCCCCAGTGGTGCAAGACCACCGAATCCTCCTCTCCGCCTTCCGGGGCGGACGGATCGGGCAGGTTGGGGACTTGGAGCAATTCTTCTTCGAGCGAACTCTCGATCTCCTTCAATGTGGCGTCCAAGCGCTTGATTTCCTCACCCACCGAGCGCATGGCCTCAATCTTGTCCGAGGCATCCTTCTTGTTGCGTTTCAGTTGCGCGATCTCTTCGCTTACAGCGTTACGGAGGTTACGGCGCTCCTCCACGGCGACCAGCGTCTCACGTCGCTGCCGGTCGAGGTCGAGGAGCCTGTCGAGAGCCGCCTCAGCACCGGCGCCACGCCGTCTCAACGCTGCTCTGACCACGTCCGGGTCGTTACGTATGAGTTTGATGTCGAGCATGTGGACTCTCCTCGTGCGGCGAGGCCGCGCGTTAGGTTGTGCCCTGGGACAAAGGCCGGCCCACAGGGTAGCTGCCCAGCACCGTCACTCGGGGCAACTTGCAGCAGAGGCACCGCAAAGCGTCTGACACCGGACCGTCGTCCACCTTGCCTTCCATATCAACGATGAAGATGTAATCGCCGAGTCTTCGCTTCGAAGGTCGTGACTCGATCTTGGTCAGATTGATGTGGCGGAAGGCGAACTCCTGCAGGATGAGTAGCAATGCGCCGGGCTGGTCCTTGGCTATTTCGCAGACAATCGAGGTCTTGTAGGGCTCGAACCAGTCTTGACGTTCTCTCTGCCGGGCAAGGAAGATAAAACGGGTCTCGTTATCCTTGTGATCCTCGATGTCGGCTTCGAGGACGGTGCAGCCATACTTCTCGCCGGCGAGAAGGTTGCCGATGGCAGCCCAAGGTTTGCTTGCCGACGCCACCTTCTCGACAGCGCCGGCGGTTGAATTGGCGGCGTCGATATCGCGACCGGGAAGGTTGCGGCGTAGCCATATTCGGCATTGCGCGTTCGCGTGAGGATGGGAGATGACTCTGGTGATATCGTCGAGAGTCAATCCCGGCCGGGCCAGTAGGCTGTGCCGGATGGGGTGGCGCACCTCTCGTACTATCTGCAGATTGTCGATCTCATGGGCCAGCATGTCCAAAGTGGCCGAGACCGAACCCTCGATGGAGTTCTCGATGGGCACAATGGCACAGTCCACTTCTCCCGTAGACGCCGCCTCGATCGTCTCGGGCATCGAGGGGAATGGCACAAACCGGCGGGATCTACCTTCGGATCTACCTTCGAGCATGATCTCGTCAAGGTTTGCCCGCAGTGCTTCCTCGGTGAAGGTACCGTGCGGCCCCAGAAAACCGATAGTCGTGGCTGCGACCGGAAGGGGATCGGCAAGTGACGAAACCGGCCACCGGGGGAGGTCAGCTCCTCGTGAATCACATCTCACGGCTGTCTCCATTGGAATCCAGCGGTGTGGAATGCTCGCCCTCACCGTCGGGTCGGCTCAGAGACTGTTTTCGCCCCCGTACAAAACGTTCAGCCAGACTGGCGGTCGTCGGAGTCTCGGGCTCGTCCCAACCTCTGGCGGATGGTACTACCTCGCTATCCAAGATCGGCAAACCCTTACGTTTGCGCTTGCGGTTCTCTCTGTCCAATTGACGATCGGTATCGGCGCGTACGCCGGGCAGGCCATTGGAAAGCGGAGCGCCTGCCCCCGGCACGCCGGCGGCGACGTCCAGATCGACGTCGGCTTTGTTGGCCGCGGCGCCCTCTGTGCGGGGTCGGATGGTAAACGGAGTGCTTCCGCGCGCCTGTTCGATCGCCTCGATTTCCTCGGGAGCCAGTGGTATGTCGGGCTCTCCGCCTTTTAGCAGCTTGACGTACATGCGGGCGAAGTCGCGGCTGACCACAGTGGTGATTACCACGCCGTCACTCAAGCCGTTGAGAAAAGCCACTGTTGTGCTTTGCCGCCCTCCGAGATCGTGGTAAGCGTCAAAACGGACGATGCCTACTCTGGACAGGCTGCTATCAATCCGCACATCATGGTCGCGGGTGGCGAGTGTCAGATCTTCGAGCGCCAAGCGTACGTTGGTTAGTTTGTCGTCGATTGCCGTGACGTGTTGCACGATGTCCACAGTACCGCGGGATCCCATGATCAGTCTCTGATTGTGTTGATAGCGCTGGAGTCTCACGTAGACCAAGGCCAATCCAGCACCGGCGGCCAGGGCTAGGATGATGGCCACTAGGGCGATCACTTCAAATACCTGCACTGTGCTTCCTCCCGGCCCTATAACTTGAAGATGACGTTGGCCTCAAGCCAGTTATTATCATTGTACTTTTCGTCAGTCACCGGCCCGACATCGATCCTCAGTAGGGCAGTTTCGCCGTAGGCAGTGGGGTTGAGACCTTTCACCTCGACGGTGGCCTTGGCCTTGGCTTTGATCTGAGGAATCGTCGCGCTCGCCTCCTTGGGTTCGGTAGAGCCGGA
>CAZOJR010000120.1:0-244 GCA_964580165.1 uncultured Gaiellales bacterium | reverse complement strand
CGAAAGGAGCGTGATGACCACCGGCACGTTCTTTTCATCTGAGTTTCCTTGATTCTCGACCGTGACCTCGAAGGTGAGTTGGTCACTTAGCGTGAGGTTGAAAGTGCCGCCGGCAGTGATCTCTTTGTCGTCCGGCATTGCCACCACTTTGTCGAGCGCGACCCCATGCACAGCCTGGAGGTTCCCGGTGCTCTTGAGTCCGGCAAGGATATTCATGACTTTGGAATTGGAAACAAGGTCGGGA
>CAZOJR010000119.1:1066-6641 GCA_964580165.1 uncultured Gaiellales bacterium | reverse complement strand
TACTCACGAGGGGCAAGAGCTTCTCAGGCGATACTTAGCCGCACGGGCCGAGGTGGAGAATCTCTTGGGCGATGTGTTCGACCGGTACTTTGCTGACGGTGGACGGCGGTCGGTCGTAGATGATAGTCGAGGCCAGGTATTGAGGGCCTGAAGGAAGTCGCTATTAGTCGGCGCTGGAGCCGGCGCGGATTTGCTGTATGGACGGATTCGCCGGGAGATTCGCCGGGGGACTGGCTCCTAGCCGGCGGGGACGCCGGCGAGTTCGAATCCCGATGTCCACTCCGATACTTCGCGAAACGAGGCGCCGGCCTCGGCTAGAGTAACGAGTTCCGGAGAGTCCGGATCGTCTAGCACGACCGTTGGATGGCCGTCTCTCAATACACGTCCGGAGCGGTAAACGATCAGGTGGTCGGCGACGGTGCGGGCATCTACAGGATCGTGGGTTACCACGACTATAGGTATACGCAGGCTCTCGTTGACTTCGCGTATAAGCTGCCAGAGTTCCAGTTTGAGGGGAAGATCGAGTGCTGAAAAGGGCTCGTCAAGCAACAACGCTCCGGGTCGCCTGGCCAGGGTTCGGGCCAGCGCTACCCGCTGTTGCTGCCCCCCGGATATCTCCCGAGGTAAACGTCCAGCGAGGCCCTCAAGGTGGAAGCGGCTCATGAACTCTTCAACCCGCTCGTGGCGCTCTTGTTTGCCGAGATCGCCGAGACCGTACGAGATGTTCTTAGCGACCGTGAGATGCGGAAACAGCGCGAGATCTTGGCCGACGAAGCCGAGCCTGCGTGTCTGAGGGGGAATCCACGTTCCTCTGCCGCTGTCGAATAGCGCCTCGCCGTTCATCGTAATGCGGCCGGAGTCCGGGCGTATCAAGCCTGCAATCATGCGCATCGAAAGGGACTTGCCCGACCCCGAATAGCCGAAGAGAATCGCGAGTTCCGGCCCGACGGACCAGGAGACGTCTACTGTGAAGCCATCCAGTTTCTTTCTCAGGCAGATATCGAGTCCTCTGTGCTCTCTTATCATAATCAGTCGACCGCGATCATCACGTTACTGGCTTTGATGACGGCGTAGGCCTCAACTCCTTCCGTGAGGCTCAGCGACTCCGCCGACTCCCTGGTAATAATGGAAACCATCCGGACCCCGCCGGTCAGCTCGAGCACCACCTCGGTATTGACGGCACCATGTGTGACTTTCACCACTTTGCCCTTGACGACGTTTCTAGCGCTCAGCTTCAAGATACCTCCTGGGAGCTATCGTTCTACTTGTGCAAGGATAGCGTAATCGTTATACTGCCACCAGTATAAACCAAGTGCGCGGAATGTTCCACGCAGTAAATGTCGAGATAAGGAGCTGTCTATGATGAGTAGGTCCCTGAGAAATCCCCTGGCAATCTTGGCCATTGCCGCTCTGCTCGTTCTGCTGGTTGCCGGCGTAGTGGCCTGTGGCTCGGAAGAGACAACAACCACCGCCGCGCCTGTTACCACCGCCGCGCCCGACACGACCGAGGCGTCTGCTACCACCTTGGCTCCAACCACTACTGCAGCTGCTCCGCAGGAACTGACGGTGTCGGCTGCTTCGAGCCTCAAAGCCGTCTTTACCGACATCGGGGCGGCATTTGATGCGGCGAATAATGCCAAGACGGTGTTCAACTTCGATGCCTCGGGTACTCTGCAGAAACAAATCGAAGGCGGCGCGTCGGTAGATATCTTCGCTTCGGCGGCAATGAAGCAAATGAACGCCTTGGTCGAGGGGAAGTTTGTCGATCAAGCCACGGTCAAGGTGTTTGCCGGCAATGAGATCGTTATCGTAGTGCCTGCCGACTCGACGCTTGGCATCACCAGCTTTGAAGATCTCACCAAAGCTGACGTCGAGAAGATTTCCTATGGTGATCCGGCTGCAGCGCCCCATGGAGTGGCAGCCGAAGAAATCTTGACTACGCTCAAAATCATCGACCAGGTTAAACCCAAAGTTATTTACGCGGCCAATGTTACTCAGGCCCTCGAGTACGTGACTTCCGGTGAGGTGGACGCGGGTATCATCTTCTCCACCGAAGCCGAGACTGCCGGCGACAAGGTAAAGATTGTGGCTACCTCTGACTCCAGTTGGCACAGCGAGATCGCCTATCCGGTGGGAATAGTGAGCTCGAGCGCCAACCAGACCATCGCCCAGGCATTTATAGACTTCGTGACCGGGGCTGAGGGCCAGGCCATTCTTGCGGACTATGGTTTCCTGCCGGCGCCGGAAGAAACCTCCGCTTCGGGTACAAGCGGGACGCTCGCCATTACAGGTTCGGTCGACAACCCGTTGACTCTCACAGTGGACGATCTGAAGAAAATGACGGTTAAGACGATCACCGCCGAGCATCCCAAGAAAGGAGCCACCGAGTATACCGGGGTCCTGATCAGCGACCTAATGACTGCTGTTGGGGTCCAGTCGAGCGCGACTGTGCTCGACATGGGCTGTACCGACGGTTACATGGCCGAAGTGACGCTGGCGGAACTCGATCCTAACTCCATGCTCTCCATCGGTGACGACGGCATTCTCAGCGCCGTGATGCCAGGACAAACCGGCAAGGCTTGGGCCAGCGACATTATCACCATGCAGTTCAAGTAGGCACCATTCCCTGATGGCAAGAGGAGGGCATCGGCGCGATGCAGTGCCCTCCTCTTCGCCTCTTGTTCTGGTTCCGAAAGGCGGATTGTCATGGATGTACTCTCTCCTCTGCGTCTCTCACTGCAGGTGGCCTTCTGCGCCACAATGATCACCCTGATCGTGGGCATACCGGTTGCCTATGCGCTGGCTCGTAAGAATTTCAAGGGTAAAGATGTCATTTCGCTGATCCTGACCTTGCCCATGGTGCTTCCGCCGACGGTCACCGGCTGGATTCTTCTCCTGGTGATAGGCAATAACGGGCTTCTGGGTAAGGCGTTCTCCGCTGTCACCGGGCACGAACTCGGCATCGTTTTCACATGGTATGCGGCGGTGATCGCTTCATTCGTGGTGTCTTTTCCGCTCATGTTGATGATCGTCCGCGCGACAATGGAGGATGTCGATCAGGAACTCATCAACGCCTCTTATATGCTGGGCCGGTCGGAACTCCAAACTGCTCTCCTCTTTCCGTAAGGGGGATCATCGCCGGCGGTACTCTGGCCTTTGCGCGGGCTATGGGCGAGTTCGGAGCCACCATCATGGTCGCGGGCAATTGGCCGGGCAAGACCACCACCATGTCTGTAGCCATTTATTCCCAGGCGCAGTACGGTGGATACGAATCCTCATGGTGGATGGTTCTGATGTTTGTTGCTGTCTCTGGGGTTGTCATGTACGTGTCTACCCGCATGACCAAGAAAGCGGTCAAGGTATAAGCCGTGGGCGTGGCGTGGGCCGGAAATCCGCGGATACCATCTGGAGCCGGAGCGAGTAGCGGCTGCCATCTGGAGCCGGAGCGAGTAAAATGGTATTCAATGCCGTTGTTGCGGCCGTTGGCTGTTGCTCAGTTCATGGACTGAATTCTGCTACGTTTCAGGGGCATTGAGTCAAAGGCCTCTGTTTGTGCTTCAAGTGGTGTCCGATCCCGACAGCATTTTGTTTGGCGATGGATGACACAGTGTTTACCCGGTCAGAAATGGTTGAACCGGGCATCGCGGTGGTGCTCGCCGTCTCTGGTGCGGGGTTCACACCGACGGGCCTTGGTATGTGGTGTTGCCAGGGTTTGCGCCGGACTGGGAGCACGCGCCTGGCAACCTCGAAGTGATTTGATGGAGGTGATGCGGACTTCCGGTCCGGTAGAAGCTGGATGAGCGTCGGGCCATGATGACCGGCCGGTTTCCGGCCCTGCCATCGAGTATCGCGAATGTTTCAGCTGCGCGTATACGCTTTGGCTACCAGCACGATGAACACGTTCTCCTTCAATGATCTCTATCACTTGCAACGCTTCCGGGCTATGGACCTGCGGTGCCGGTTACTCCTCGGTATCCTCGGAGTCTTGGCCATACTGATGGCGCAGCCTCTCTGGGACTCCTGGGTGCTAAATACCACAGGGATCCTGATTAATCGGGCTGTGGTGACGGATACCGAAACTGACCTCACCCAGTCGATGGCGCTCCTGGAAGTCGCGGCTTCTCGTGAACCCCATACCGTCGGCCGCGAGATTCCTATCTGGCGTACCTATGCGGCCGCTGCTGGCCTGGATGCTTCGGAACACGCCTTCGAGCTCCTCGTAGATGCCCGCGACGCTGGACTTCTTGACCGGGTAGGGGAGTTGTGGCTGGGCGAGGTTGCCTCTGCCACTCAACACTGGGAAGAAGCCACCGATGCCTACCGGCGTATCGATGCCAGCAATATCCTCATTCACCGCGCCGATACATATCTCGAAGCGGGCGAAGAAGACCTGGCCATCCACGAGTACATCTTGGCCAAAATGAGCCTCGAAGCGGCTGCGGAGCGGGATGCTGCAGAACAGGAGGCTGCGGAACAAGCGTCGCTTGGCAACAACGGGGCCAGCGAGGTCAACGAGGCCGGATCCACGACCGGGGGTTCTGCCGGCTACTCGGTGGAGCGTGTGACGGCTCTCTACCGCATCGGGAGGGGTCTGCTGGCCGCCGGCGAGCCGCTACGGGCCATCCCAGTGCTGGAGCAGGCGCTGGCAAAGGCAGCCGTAGCTTCTCCGGGTGCCGTGACTGAGCAATCTCTTATTCTCAACCTTGCTTTGGCACTTGCCCAGACACTCCCCGAGGAGATGGTGGAAACGGTTACCTCTCATTCCAGCCTGCATGATCCCGACAGCGATCTACATACTCCTGGTAGGGAGAGTGCCGCCAACGTTCTCGCTCTGGACCGTATCCGGGCTCTTGTCTACAGGGCCATTGAATCCGATCGAACCTCCTCGGTCTACGTTCAGGTGGCGCGCATAATGCTGCTGACGGGTGACTACGCACAGGCAACCTCCTGGCTTCGTGAGGCCATCGCGCTCGACCCTCTTCTTGCTGCTTCCTATCTCGTTCTGGGCGGCTGGTATGAGGGTAGGGGGCTGCTCATCCTTGCCCGGGAGGTTTACGAGGAGGGTGCGCAGGCGTTGCCTGCCGATCCAGAAATTGCTGCCGCCTATGCCATTGCCTCGTACAACACTCTTCGAGCCGATGAAGCTCTTCCCGTGCTTGAACAGGCAGCTTCCACAGACAGCGCCGACCCCTATCTGTTTGCCTTTCTGGGGGACTGCTACATTGATTTGGGTCGGATTACCGAGGCGCGAAATGCTTACCAGGAGGGACTCCGGCGAAATCCTGGGGCTCAGCTCCTACTCGACCGGCTGGATGTAATAACGAAGTTCGCGAGAATCTGGCGGTGACTCACATCGGGGGAGCAGGGAACGTGAGTACTTTCCGGCCCAGCGTTCTTGATGATGGTCGTGAGCTCCTTCTGATCCGGCTTGGCGCAGGCCTAATGGGGATGGCTTTGCTCTTCTCTCTGTGGGCATCGCCCGACCGGATTGTCAGCTTGCCCTGGTTCGCCATTGCAATGGCCGGCGTGATTCTGGTGCTTGATCTCCTGACAGACAGTTCAATAGGTCCATATG
>CAZOJR010000119.1:0-1056 GCA_964580165.1 uncultured Gaiellales bacterium | reverse complement strand
GTGATTCTGGTGCTTGTGGTTACCGGATCCCAGCTCGCGGATGTGGCCCGGAGAATACAGCCGGGCCACATCCTGTGGTTCTTCTTAGCCGTCGGGTTCGTTGCCCTGATCGTTACGATTCTTGCCAGCCGCTGGCCGACTTACAAATTGTCTTGGCTTAGCGCGCTGTACGCGGCACTTCCTTCGATCCGCTCCCTTCCCTTCACGTGGGCTCAGGAGGGACTCCAGCCCAACCAGACAGGGGGGGTGCTGGCCCTGTGCGGTGCCTTTGCCGCCACGGTAGCTATTGCTCCTGGCGTCGGGCGGACTTACCGCTGGGTGAGCATATTTTTGACCGTTACCGGATTTGTGGGAGTCTTCATGACAGGTTCCCGGGCGGCACTGGTGGGTCTTGTTGGGGCGGTACTATTGGTGCTCATCTTGCGGACCCGCCGCTGGCTGTGGGCTTGGGGCGCCGGCGTGACGGTCTTGGGTGTAGGTTTACTTGCCTTTGGCCAGGTAACGCGCATCTTTCACTTCTTTATGCACGACGAGACGCTCTACGCTAAATTAGGCGCTCGTCTTGATATCTGGTCGTCGGCGCTAAGCGGAATCCAGGATCATCTGCTCACCGGCATCGGACTGGGCGTGTTCAATCAGGTCATGCCCGTTCGCTATCCCTATCAGACCGTCGGTCTCTCATACCCTGTATCGCAGGCTCACAATCTATTGCTCGATATCACCCTGGCCATTGGTCTGCCCGGAATAGCCGGCTTCCTTCTTCTGCTGGTCGGGTCGCTCGCGCTGGCGATGAAGACGCTTAAGCGAGCGCAGTCCGTGTCTCATGACGGTCGTAATTCCGCGGATTGTCTCAGCTCCGTCGTATCTATGGGTATCCTCGCGTCGTTCGCAGCGTTCATGCTCTTTGGCTTGACAGACTCCATAAGTCTTTCCGTACCCACTAGCTTCATCATATGGCTCTGGATCTGCTCTCTTGCCATAGTCAATTGTCATAGTCAATCGATCCCAACCGCCAGCCGGTCAAAGACGGCGTAGTGTCTCTGAGGCAGAGCGAGC
>CAZOJR010000118.1:6475-6714 GCA_964580165.1 uncultured Gaiellales bacterium | reverse complement strand
GATGGTGGCGCCCCGGAATCGGGTTTTCGACCGGAATGCCAGACGGCAGGGTCTGAACCTCCCGAGCCATCGGATCACGAACTGCTCTCGGCGTTGGAAGTGCGGATGCATTTCCCGGAAGGGGGCGTTCCCAAGGAGGGTCCCTCTGCCGGTATCGCGGTCGCCACGGCGCTTCTGTCGGCATTGGTACAGGTGCCGGCGCTCCCCAAAGTTGCCTTGTCAGGAGAGATCACCCTCAC
>CAZOJR010000118.1:0-6465 GCA_964580165.1 uncultured Gaiellales bacterium | reverse complement strand
CCCGGTGGGTGGTCTTAAGGAAAAGCTCTTGGCCGCATTGCGTGAGGGCGTGGAGACGGTGATTCTCCCCGCTACGGTCAAGGCGGAGGTGGAGGAACTGCAGGCCGAGCTCAAACGGGGTCTTGATATCGTGTATGTGGAGAACTTTGTCGACGTGCTCCAGCGGGCGCTGCCGGATCTGCGGGAGCAAGAGGGAATGGACATACCGTGACCGAGGTGACCATGGCGGCGCGCTATGCGTCGGGCGAAGTCGAACAACGACTCATGAAGCGCTGGCTTGATCGATCGGCCTTCCGCGCAGCGGCGGACGACTCACGCGCTCCTTACGTGATCGCCATACCACCCCCCAATGTCACCGGCTCGTTGCACATGGGGCACGCCTTAAACGACACGATCCAAGATATTCTTATCCGCTACCACCATCTGCGTGGTTATAACACGCTGTGGGTGGTCGGAACCGACCACGCTGGCATCGCCACCCAGAACAAGGTTGAGGGGCAACTGGCCGCGGAAGGCCTGCGCAAGGAGGATATCGGCCGGGAGGCTTTCGAGCAGCGAGTGTGGGAGTGGCGCAGGGAATACGGGTCAACGATCATTCATCAGCTCAAGAGTCTCGGCTGTGCTTGCGACTATGAATCCGAGCGGTTCACCATGGACGAAGCCTATCAGCGGGCGGTCGCCAAGGTCTTTGTGTCCCTCTACGATAAGGGGGACATCTATCGTGACGTCTATCTCGTCAACTGGTGCGTGCGCTGCGGATCGGCAATCTCCGACCTTGAAGTTGAGCATGAGGAGCGGGCGGCCAAGCTCTACTACGTGAGATATCCCCTTGCCGGCTCCAATGAAGCTTTAACGGTGGCGACCACCCGTCCAGAGACTATTCTGGGCGACACAGCCGTGGCGGTTAATCCTAAGGATCCACGCTACGGACGGTTCGTCGGTGGGACGGCTGTGGTACCTCTGACAGGGCGTGAGGTGCCTATCATCGCAGACGAGCATGTGGACATAGATTTCGGCACCGGAGCGTTAAAGATAACTCCCGGCCATGATCCGAATGACTGGGAGATCGGGCTACGCCATGGCCTACCCAGCCTGTCGGTCATCGGTCTTGACGGACTCATGACAGCCGAGGCCGGTGAGTTTGCCGGGCTTTCGACGGCTGAGGCGCGCCAGGCGGTTGTCGAACGGCTCCAGCAGGAGGGCCTTTTCGTCAAGGCCGAAGATTACAACCACGCGGTGAGCACCTGTTATCGGTGCGGCACGACGATCGAACCACTCCTGTCCCTCCAGTGGTTTATGGATATGAAGCGTCTGGTCCAACCGGCCATAGCCGCCGTGGAAGAAGGCAGGGTGCGTTTCGTGCCCGAGCGCTGGGCGGATGTCTATCTGGAATGGATGCGGAACATCAGGCCTTGGTGTATCAGCCGGCAACTATGGTGGGGGCACCGGATCCCCGCGTACTTCTGCAAAGAATGCGATCACGTGATGGTGGCGGCGTCGCCGCCGCAGTCGTGCGAGAGCTGCGGGGGTCCGCTACGGCATGAGGAAGATGTGCTCGATACGTGGTTCAGCTCTGCCCTGTGGCCCTTCGCCACTCTCGGCTGGCCTGACGATACATCTGAGTTGAGAGCCTTCTATCCGACCACCGTTCTGTCTACCGCGCGTGACATCATCTATCTGTGGGTGGCCCGCATGATTATGATGGGCCTGGAATTCATGGGTGACGTGCCGTTCAAAGATGTCATTATCCATCCGACGGTCCTCGCTGCCGACGGCAGGCGGATGAGCAAGAGCCTGGGCACCGGAGTCGACCCTCTCGATCTGATTGCCGGCTATGGCGCCGATGCCACTCGGTTCGGGTTGGCTTACATGAGTTCAGTGCAGGATGTGCGCTTCAGCGCCGAGCGTATCGAGATGGGACGTAACTTCGCGAACAAGATCTGGAACGCTTCTCGCTTGGTATTGCAGGGAGCCCATCCTCAGGCGGAACCAAAGATTGACCTGGCCACTCCAGCCGATCGTTGGATATTCAGCCGGCTGGCCGCGGTGAGCCGGGAGGTCGCCGGTTTGTACGAGGGCTATGAGTTTGACGACGTGGCCAGAGTGCTCTACCGGTTTGTGTGGAACGAGCTCTGCGATTGGTACCTGGAGGTGGCCAAGAGTCATCTTTACAGTGATAATGAGGCCGAGCGCCTACAGGTTAGCGGCAACCTCCTCGTTCTTCTCGAGCAGGTGATGGTGCTGCTGCATCCGCTGATGCCCTTTGTAACAGAGGAGATCTACGGGCATCTTCCGCAGGTTGTCTCGGGCAACCGCCCGGCGAGCCTGTTCGATGCCATCTACTCCGAGCCGCGGCCTGACCTGGATGACCCTGAGGCCGAGGCGGCTATGGAGGTCTTTGTGACTTTGGTCGGTGGCCTGCGCTCAACACGCGAGGAGCTTTGCCTGCCACGTGACGTGGTAGGCAAAGTGAGCATTCTTGAACTCAGGCCGGGAGCGGCAGCCGCCCTTGCTGCTCTGCCGTGGGCGTTTCGTCAGCTCTCGGGTTGCGAGATTGTGGAGATCGTGCCCAATGGGAGCATGCCCACAGGTCGTTTTGCCTCGGTTGAAGCTTCCGGCGTTAAGTCTTTTCTTGCTCTTGAAGGCTTGGTCGATGTGGATCGGGAACGGGAGCGGCTGATAAATAAGGCCCGGAAAGCGGACGCCGAAGCGGCGAAGGCCCGCGCCAAGTTGGACAACCAGGGGTTCCTGGCCAAAGCGCCCGAGACCGTGGTGGCCGAGGAGCGTGGCCGTCTGGCCGCAGCCGAGGCCATCTTAAGAGAAGTGCATGAGCAGTACCGGGAGCGCATCGGCAGTGAGCTGCCTCCGGCCGGGAGGAAACAGTCTTGAATAACCCGGGTTGCGATACAACGGAAGTGTGGCGGTATATCGACGGACTCGAGCGGCTGGGCACGCGTCTAGGACTGGAACGTGTCACTAAGCTGGTAGAGGCGCTGGGCTCTCCCCAAGAAGCGTACCGGACCATTCATGTGGTCGGGACCAACGGGAAGAGTTCCACCACCCGCTTTATCTCCGCGCTTCTGGAGGCTCGAGGGCTTCGAGTGGGAGCCTATGTCTCACCTCATCTTGTCAGCCTCGCCGAGCGCCAAATGATCAACTCCGTACCCTCCGATGAAGAAGGGTTCTGTGAGTTGGTTGCCCGCATTCGCCCGGTGGCCGAGGAGTTGGAAGGCACCTTCCCTCCAGGGGAATCCCTTACGCAGTTTGAGGTGCTCACCGCCGCTGCGCTTCTTTACTTCAAAGAACAGGCGTGCGACGTGGCAGTCATTGAGGCCGGGCTCGGCGGACGGCTGGATGCCACGTCTGTGATCTCGTCTGATGTACAGGTGATCACCACTATCGGCAGGGAGCATACAGAACTTCTCGGCGACAGTACCTCGGCCATTCTAAAAGAGAAGGCAGCGGTGATTCCCGCAGGCGGGAAAGTCGTCGCCGGGATGCTCGATCCGGAACTTAAGGCCGAACTGAGAGATATCTGCACTGCCAAGCAGGCCCGGTGTCATTTCTTGGGTGACGAGGTTGTGGTGCTGTCTGATCCTCGGGCCGAGTCTTTCGATATCTTTGGGATCTACGGGTGCTATCCAGATATATGCCTTAAGGTGCTCGGCAGCTATCAAAGGGCGAACGCTGCTGTTGCCGTGGCGGCGGTTGAGCTGTTTATAGGTGGGGAACTGGACGGCGACGGTGTGCGAAGAGCGCTTCTCTCCACCAGTGTGCCAGGAAGACTCGAGGTCATAAGCACTCAGCCTCTGTGCATATTTGACGGTTCTCACAATCCACCAGGAATGGAAGAGACAGTGCGCTCTCTTGAGCTGCTTATCGAGAGGCGGAGACTTATTGCCGTCGTTTCAATACTCAAAGACAAGGATGCCAAGGAGATGATGCGTTATCTGGCTCCCTGTTGTGACATCGTCTTTGCCACGCAGAGTTCGAGTGCCCGGGCGCTGACTGCGGACGAGTTGGCCGGTATCATCGCCGATCTTGGCAAGGGCCCCGAGGTCTTCATCGATCCCGATCCTCGTTCGGCCATGGTGAGTGCCTACCGGTTGGCGACGTCCAATCAGGTGGTTCTGGTTACAGGGTCACTGACGTTGATATCCGATCTCAAGAGAGGGCTAAACTAGGCCATGGCCGCGAGAGGGAGACGGTCCCGGACGGGCCCGTCGGTACTCATCACTGTTCTCGTGCTGCTCATCATCGTCGTGGTATTCTTTACCGTCGGCTACGTCCTCGCCCGCATTCTCATCTAGGAGGGGGAGTTGGACAGTCTCTTCGAGACAATCAACGATATCATCAGCTCCCCGGTTTGGACCCTCGCACTCTACGTGCTGGCTTTCTGCCTCGCGGTTTTGTGGCTGGCGCTTGTCTTGTGGACATATAAGGACGCGCACAAGCGCATCGAGGATCCTGTCATCGTGGGAGTGGCGGTTCTCACGTCTTTTGTCTTACCGTTCATGGGGACTGTGGTGTATGCCATCCTCAGGCCGGCGGAATATCTTGCTGAGGTACGCGAGAGAGAGTTGGAAGTACGGGCCATGGAGCAAGAGCTGCAGGTCATGCGTGCCTGTCCCTCATGCGGCCAACTCATCAAGCCGGAGTATGTAGCCTGTCCTAGCTGCAGGCGTCCTCTGCGGACGATCTGTCCCTCGTGCGAGAGGGTGCAGGAGCCTGGTTGGAAGCTATGCCCTTACTGCGGACACGACCCCAAAGCCAAGAGGGTTCCGCCTCCCGTCGATGAACCGGCGGAGGTATGGCCGGCTCAGTGACCGGGGTTGATTGAACGGATTGTTCAGTGAATTGCGCGCGGTTGCGCCGAACCGTAGGAGGAAGATGTGGTCGAGCGTACGTTGGTGCTGGTCAAGCCCAGTGGCGTGACTCGTGGGCTCATTGGCGAAGTGATCAGCAGGATGGAGCGACGGGGGCTCGCCATTAAAGTCGCCCGTCTGCTCGTGGTGACCCCTGAAATGGCGGCCAGCCACTATGCCGAGCACAAGGGCAAAGACTTCTACGATGATCTGGTTGAACACATCACCTCCGGACCTATTTTCGCAATGGTCGTTGAGGGTCCGTCGGCGGTGGGAGCCGTTCGGCGGATGATGGGTGCGACAAACCCTCTTGAGGCCGATCCCGGCACGGTCAGAGGTGACTTCGGGCTCGACATGCGTCGCAACGTGGTTCACAGCGCCGATAGTGTCGAGAGCGCAGAGCGCGAGATTGCCATCTTCTTCCCCGAAGGTGGGGAACTGCGGACCTGAGGGGCCGGAAGAGTCGATCTCCAGGTAGTCTTGCAGTGGATTCATTCGTAAATGTCCGGCCCAGTTATCCTCCTGATTTCCGGTTGATCCTTGCATCGCAATCACCTCGCCGGCATTCACTTCTGCGAGACATCGGTGTGCCGTTTACAGTGGTTCGCTCGCAGGCCGAGGAAGTCGGCGAAGGAGATAGCGCGCGGACCCTGGCCGAGCTGAACGCTCTGGCCAAGGTCAAGGGTGCCCGCCTTCCCGATGACGTTGCTCCAGGGACGTTTGTGTTGGGAACAGATACCTTGGTGACCGTGGACGGGGTTGTCATGGGCAAGCCCAATTCGGCGGCTGGGGCTGCAGAGATGCTGGCCGCGCTGTCGGGCCGCAGTCATCAGGTGGTGTCGGCGGTGGCTTTGGTGCGGATAGGGAGCCCTGTTTCACCAAGCCTGTACGGCGGGGTCAAGGTGGATAGCGCGGTTACCGAGGTTACGTTCCTGGCCCTCGATGCCGCGCAGACAGACGCATACATTGCTTCAGGGGAATGGAGGGACAAGGCGGGCGCCTACGCGATTCAGGGCTTGGCTGGGCTCTTCGTATCCGCTGTGAACGGCGAGTATAGCAACGTGGTGGGTTTGCCCCTATGTCTACTTGCCCGCTTGTTCCGCGAGATGGGATTCGATATGGTACGTAGGGAATGGGTGTGAACGGCAATATGGAAGAGATCGCCATAGCTGCGCCGCAGTAGGTATAATACCCACCCTCACTGGTCTTAGGCACAAGGTGCGGTAATCGCCTACATGGAGGAAATGCAATAGGCTTCACCGAGTACATCACCGGTTTTGCCGGACGAGACATGGCAGTAGATTTGGGCACCGCCACGACACTGGTTTATGTGCGGGGGCGGGGAATCGTTCTTTCTGAACCTTCAGTGGTGGCCATCGATTCCCGGACCGGGGATGTTCTGGCGGTCGGCACAGATGCAAAACGCATGCTGGGCCGCACTCCGGGGACCATCACGGCTATAAGGCCTCTCAAGGATGGGGTTATCGCAGACTTCGACGTCACCGAGCAAATGCTGCGGCACTTCATCCACCGGGTACACCAGAACCGCTGGGCTCATCCTCGTGTCGTGGTCTGTGTTCCCTCTGGCGTGACGGGAGTG
>CAZOJR010000117.1:0-6871 GCA_964580165.1 uncultured Gaiellales bacterium | reverse complement strand
CGCCTTACTTAGTTAACGGTGCGACCGATCTAAATGAAAATGATTTCTATTTAGTGCTGCCAGTCTAACAGGGCTGAAGAACGGGGTCAAACGATGAGCGGGGGCCCGCCCCTCTTAAGGGGCGGGCCCCCGCAGCAACGAAAGTAGCTAGCCCAACGGGCTCCGCCCGGTCCGGTCTTTCGACCGGCCGGGCGTAAGACCGGGATATCCGGCGCTACTCCTTGACGACTTTGGAGACCACCTCGTCTTTTGACAGCTTTTTGGTGCAGAAGAACCAGTCGTAGCAGGTCATTTCACCTGCTTTGCCCTCCATACGATCCTTGGCCACACGACAAGAACCGGCGGTGGGCACAATCACGTCGTCGCCCGGCTGCCAATCGGCGGGAGTCGCCACACCAAATTCGTCCGCCGTCTTGAGTCCGACGAGCACACGGTATATCTCTTCGAAATTCCGGCCCAGGCTCAGGGGATAATAGAGAATGGTGCGGATTACGCCTTTCGGGTCGATGAAGAAGACGGCGCGTACCGCCTTCGTGGTGGCCTCACCCGGCTGGATCATGCCGTATTTGTGAGCCACCTCCATAGTGATGTCTTCGATGAGGGGAAACTTCACCTCGACATCCTTCATGCCCTTGTATTCGATTCTGTCCTTGATGGTACGCAGCCAGGCGATGTGGCTGTATAGGCCATCAACGGATAACCCCACCAACTTGCAGCCGGCCTTCGCAAACTTGTCTTCCAGAGACGCGAAGGTCATGAACTCCGATGTGCAGACCGGGGTAAAGTCGGCCGGGTGGCTAAAAAGGATAACCCAGCTTCCTTCGTAGTCTTTGGGAAAGTCTATCTCCCCCTGGGTGGTGATCGCCTTGAAAGCCGGAGCCTTCTCGCCAATGCGGGGCATAGGTGTGTACTGCTCGTTACCGCTTGCTTCCATTAGCCTCTCCTCTTGATCGACTCATTCACTTCTACTCGCATGTCATATTCCGTTAACACGTCATGCAACCGGCTGCCGGCACGTGCGCCTCCAGACACGGCCCATATATGCAGGCTGCATTTACCCGCCCGGCAAAACCACGAAACCCTCCAGATGTTCCAGACCTTCCGATCGCTTCTGCTACGATCGAGAAACAGCAGCCACTGCCGATCTGGGAGCGCGCCCATGGCCGATAAAGTCTTTGTGATTCTGAGCAGTCAAGATCGCGAGGTTCTCCTCGAGGTCGGACTCACCTATCCCTTCAACGCCGCCAAGAATGGGTGGATGGAAGACGTCAAGATCATCCTCTTCGGTCCTTCGGAAAAGCTGGCCGTCAATGACGCCGAAGTTCAGAGCCGCTTGCAAGAGGCACTTGTGACCGGTATCCATGTCATGGCCTGCAAATGGTGCTCTGAGCGCATGGGCATTACCGAGGAACTCGAGGGTTTGGGGATCGAGGTTCTGTATGTAGGTCCGGTGATTTCGGAGCTGATCAAAGCCGGGTGGGCCGGCCTCACCTTCTAGCAAGTCATCCTTAGCGCTCAGAGTCAGAGTTAGCGTCAGAGCCCAAGTTGGTGCTTAGAGTCCGAGACTTCACCTTCACTGCTCCGGGGGCCTCACTCCGGGAACCTCAGATACCTATCACCCGGCCGGTCTTGCAGTAGCACGAAGTCGTGTTCCGGCGCCTTTTGCTGCCGCTCGAAGACGGCCATTCCCTCGCGCCTACACGATGGACAGGCCTGGATGGGGATCGAGACGCAGAAGGCGGTGGGAAGCCCCGCGCCGCTCTGCTCGGCCTGAGTGCTGATGGTCACGAATCCCGGGCAGTCCGGACACAACCGGACCACCTCCTGCTGCTGTTCCGCGATCATGTCGGTATCGTAAAACACCCTGCGCCGCCGCCGGTGGTAATCGCCCAGTTTGGCTCGCGCGGCCAGTACCAGATCGTCACGTTTCCGCCAGACCTCCAGAAGCACAGAGATGGTTTCTTCCAGAATCCGCCTGTCGGACCACTTGAACTCGAACATCCCCGGCTTCCATCCGGGCTCGACCACGCAGTTGTAGTCGAGACCGGCCATGGCCTGGATGATGGCGGTATTTACATAGGGTAAGGCGGTCTCCACCGCGTACCCTCCTTCGAGAACGCAGAGGTCGGGACGCAACCTCTCGTTCAGACGGGCATAGCCCTGAGCGGAGAAGCACATCTTGGCCAGCGGGTCGGTGAAGTGGTTGTCCTGCCCGGCCGAGTTCAAAACCAGTTCAGGTGAGAAGTCTGCGAGCACAGGCAATACCAGCTCGTCCAGAACAAGATGGATTCCCTCGTCGGGGGTGCCGGGCGGCAGAGGAATGTTGAGCGTCCGGCCGAGCGCATTCGGTCCACCCAACTCGTCGACAAAACCCGATCCCGGATAGAGCGTACGGCCATCCTGATGGAAAGAGATGAAGAGGATGTCGGGATCGTTCCAGAATATGTCCTGGGAACCGTCACCATGATGAACATCGGTATCTACGATGGCGAGGCGGCGGCGACCATGGACACTGCGCAGGTACTCCACAAGCACGGCCATATTGTTGATATTGCAAAAGCCACGGTTGCCGTGAACAACGCGCATGGCGTGATGGCCCGGGGGCCGGACAAGAGCGAAACCGTTGGCGATATCTCCACGCTGTAAGGCATCGGCCAGAACGAGTGTACCGCCAGCGGCCACGCGGTGTGCCTCGGTTGCCTGGGCTTCAATGGAGGGAATGCAGAAGTGAGCGCGGGCAATGTCGTGGTAGTCGGCAAGACGGGGCTTATATTCGGTGAGTTCGGGCCGGTCGAAAAGCCCTTCCTCGAAGATCTGGTCGCGGGTGTAGAGGAGGCGCTCCTCCCGCTCGGGATGTGTGGGTGAGATTGCCCAGTCGAAGGCCGGGAAGAAAACAACCCCGGTAGGTCCGCCACTCCGGCCACGGGCACGGGGGCGAAGACTCGCCTCACCGGAAGAGCCGTCGTCGCCGGCGATGCAGGCCCGGCTGGCATCGCCCGGGGCGACGTGACCATCCGGGGCGACATGGCCGTCACGAGCAAAGCGGCCACTCCGAGACCGCCCGGCGCTCACGACGCACTCCAGTCGCTCAGCAGACCGGCTGGGATCTCAGCCGTGACACTGAGCAACCGGCCGGCGGTAAACCGGCCCCGTATCATGTTGAACACCTCGCTGTGGGTTATCTCCGCCTCGGTTGCATAGCCACCGATGCCCGCCTCTCCGGCCTTATCCGCCAGCATATCCAGCGCCATTTGCTCGGCTCCGGCCAGGCTGAGCTCGGAACCATCCAGAAAGCCGGCCCCACCATCCTCCTCCGTAACCCAACTCCCCTGATCGGTGTCGGCTCGAAGCGTGAGACTGAGGGTGGGTCGAGAGAGCGCGGCACCGAGGGCATTGGCCACCGCCGCATGATCGGGTACGAGACAACGCACCCCCAAGTGGGAGGCCACAGCGGGAGCCAACCAGGGAGCGCCGCCGCCAACTCCCACCAAGAACGTGGGCCTAGCATGCCGCTCGTGCAGCACCTCCCAGATGCGATACACAGGCTCGTCCCTCCAATGCGCAAACATGATCTCCACCTCTCGCGCGATGGTAGACGAAACCAGGTCCAACACCTTCTGAGACGCTTCTTCCACAGTCAACCCCAGAGCATCCGCCACCCCGGCCATCACGCCGCGGGCCGCCGCTTCATCTCCCAGGTCGGTGGCTCTCAAAACGCGAAGGGAGTCGGTGGGAGTGGGTACGGCTCCACCCAGACAGGCGGGAGGACCCATCCGATCCGGTCCCACGGTCAAAGCGCCACTGGTCACCCGTACGGCGCTGTCACCGCCTACCGGCACCGATTTCACCGCGAAAGTACGTATGTGAGTGAGCAGTTGCTTCACCCGGCAACCCTTGGAAGAGAGCAGTGGCCGGCCATCCAGGATCAAAGCCAGGTCTGTGGTAGTCCCACCCACATCGAGCGCAACAAACGATTCGCCCGCAGGTCCAAGGGCAAGCGCCCCCATAGCGCTGGCGGCCGGACCGGAGAAGATGGTCTCCACCGGCGTGCGAAGAGAGTAGTCCAATGGCAGCGTCCCTCCGTCGGCTTTGAGTACAAAGACGGGAGCGTGCAATCCACGTTCGGCTAAAGCACGCACCATGCCGGCGGCAAATTCCCGGTAGCGGTCGCGGGTGGCCAGCGTCAGCAACGTTGTGGCCGCCCGGCGGGGAAAATTGAGGCGTCCGGAGACTCGATGTCCGCATTCCACGGTTATGTCCGGACAGACCTCGCGTAGAATCGCCTCGACCGTCCGCTCATGCTCCGGATTGCGCTGGCAGAACTTACCCACCACTGCCACCTTGGAGTAGCCTCCGGCCTGTAGCGTCTTTCCAATCGCGCTCACTTCCGCCTCATCGACGGGCGCTATCTCCCTCCCGCGATAATCAATAGCTCCGGCGATCAAGTAAGCAGCGGGTAGCTGATATTCAGATGGGTTGGCTCCTGGTCCGGGGATGAGCACCAGCCCCACCCGCTCAGCCTTATCCTCCGCCAGCAAGTTGGTAATGACGGTGGTGCTGAGCACGATCCGGTCCACTCCCTCCGGCCGGACGTGTTCTAGGACACCATCCAGTGCCGCCAGAACAGACCGCTTCAGATCATGCGACACCGTGGCGACCGCGGCTTCCGCCACAACGGTCCTCCCCTCGGTGAGTACTGCATCGGTGGTGGTGCCACCTACATCGATCCCAATGAGCATGCGGAAGTGCCTTTCATGGTAGTTGCCCGTCATAGTGGTTGGCATCATCTCCCGGCCATGACCTCAGCGCGGGCCGGTCTCGTGCGGGCCGGTTCCGTACGAACCCGGTCTCTTATGATAGTGCGCGGGCGAAGAAGAAGACTGAGGATCTCTGGAGGCGCCGCATGACGCTGGGCGATGGCGAGAGGCCAACGGACCCCACCGGGCAGCGGACGCGGGCGCCAGGCCAGTGGGATGTATGGCCCAGCGGACGCCGCGGGGCCGCCTGACGTCACCGAACCGGCAGGCGCCACGGGGCCGGTGGGGTGTAGAATTGCGCGGGGGCCGGCCGGCATCCAAATAAGAGACATGACTGGGGATCTAGAGCGTGAGCGACAGCAATGGTGCAAACAGCAAGAACGGCGTGAGCAACAACAAAGACGCAGAAACCGGAGATAGACAGCCGCTATGGACCAGGAGCTTCGTGATCATCTCGTTGATCAACTTCCTGCAATCTGTATGCTTCCTCCTGCTCATGATCGTCATGTCGAAAATCGCCACCGACCGTTTCGGCACTTCTCCCGCCTTGGCCGGTTTGTCGGCGAGCATCTTTGTTATTGGAGCGTTTGTCACCCGTCCGGTTCTCGGAAAACGGATCCACGATATCGGCCAGACCAAGACTCTGTACATCGGATCGTTTCTGAGCGTGGCTCTAACCCTACTCTACTTCGCGGCGAGCAGCGACGCGCTGCTCCTGCTTATCCGCTTTCTCCACGGTGCCGCCCACGGTACGGCCGCTCTGGCCACGGGAACGATCGTCGCCGGAGTCGTGCCCCGAGAGCGGTATGGTGAGGGCATCGGATACTTCACGCTGGGCCAGACACTGTCAACCGCTATCGGTCCCGCCGTCGGTCTGCTGTTGCTACGGCACGGCGGTTTCAACTCCATCATCATCACCTGCTCCGTCATCGCGATGATCGCTCTGGTGATCCTTCCCTTATTGGGCGTAAAAGACCTGAAGTTGACCGTCGAACAGGCAGCTGAGAGCAAGGGATTCAAGCTCAGCAACTACATCGAGCCTAAGGCTGTTCCCATCGGCGTGGCTCTCTTGTTCGCCTACCTCTGTCAGTCGAGCGTCTCCTCCTTCCTCGCGATGTACTCAGAGGATATACAGCTGACAAGCGCCGCTGGGGCGTTCTTTCTCGTCTACGCGGTTGTGATCTTCTTGACCAGACCGGTTGTAGGACGACGGTTCGATGCCAGAGGAGAGAATTCGGTCATGTACTTGGCTACCCTCACATTCGCGCTCAGCCTAGGCATCATAGCGATAGCCAACCATGGGTGGATACTTCTGCTGGGAGCGGCCGTTATGGGCTTGGGCTTCGGGACAATACATGCCTGCGGTCGCGCTCTTACGGTCAAGGTCACCCCTTTGCACCGGATGGGGCAGGCCACCTCCACCTTCTACGTCTTTGGGGACACTGGGCTGGGCCTTGGTCCGCTGCTGTGCGGCCTCCTCATTCCCTTTACCGGATATCGGGGCATGTATGGGGTCATGGCCGGCGTAGCAGTGCTATCGCTGCTGCTGTACCACACACTGCATGGACGGCACATGGGCCGCAGCAGAGCCGAACAAACCGAGGCATCATAAAGGAGCGCGAGAATCTATGAAAGATACCTGGTCCATAGCGCCGCTGGCTCTCGGATCGGCGGTCAGGGACAGATCCCAGAGCCTCCTCTGCAGAGACTATGGCGTCAAGCTGCAGGGTGTCATTCTGTCGTGGCTTCTCATGAACGGTGAAAAGAAGATACTCGTGGATACGGGTGCCTTTGGACGGGTAGACAGGCCCGATGTCTCGGCCCGCTACTATCGAACTCCTGATCAGGCAATGGAATCTCAGCTAAGACGTTTCGGGGTGATGCCCGGCGAGATCGGTCTTGTGATCAACACTCACCTCCATCTGGACCATGCGGGCGGAAATAATCATTTCCCCCAAGCCAAGTTCTTGGTCCAAGAGAAGGAGATGAAATATGCGGAAGACCCCCTGCCGGTTCACAAGGGAGGTTATGACATGGACTTCTCAGAGCCGGATTTCGAGCTGATCAACGGTGATGCCGAAGTTATATTGAATAACCTGAGCCAAAGAATTTGC
>CAZOJR010000116.1:0-6875 GCA_964580165.1 uncultured Gaiellales bacterium | reverse complement strand
CCCAGTGGGATTACGGTCAGGGCCGCGCGGCGAGCTTCATGAGCGATCTGAGCGATTGCCTCGACATCGGTCAAGCGCAGTAAAGGGTTGGCTGGTGTCTCGAGGTAAACGAGTCGCGTGTTAGGTTGAAGGGCGGTGCACACATTCTCGGGGTTGGATGTATCGACCCTTGTTACTTCTACGCCCAGACCCGGCAGCTTCTGGTTGGCGAATTCCGAAGCTGCGGCATAGGTGACGTCGCTCATCACCATGTGGTCGCCAGCTCGTAGCGAATGGAGGAAGACGGCCGCTATCGCTGCCACTCCGCTCCCAAAAGCCACACATTCCTCCGCACCTTCGAGTGTGGCGAGCTTCCGCTCCAGTTGCTGGATGGTTGGGTTGCCCCAACGTGTGTAGACGAAAGGAGTATCGTCGGTGATCTCGTCAGCCGAAAAGGCGACGCTCGGATCGATGACGAACGTGGTCGACATGACGATGTCAGGAGCGGATGCCCCCGTGAGCCCGTTGGCAGGAGTCCCGGCATGAACGGCAAGGGTCCGAACACCCACGGTGCGGTCGTTGTCCACAGGGTGCGACTTGTTCAAGTAGTGCGAGCTATTCAAGTGATCTCCCGGAATACAATTCACGTTTTGCCCATTGTGCCACAGGATGGCGCTGCCACGGACCGGGCTCGTGCCGTGCTTTGTTTCTACAGGCGCCGTATGACATGTCTCTGAGCCGTTCTGGGCCCTGCTATAGTGGCCGGGTGAGCGATCAAAAAGGACCCGAACTTCAACGTCATCGCTGGTACACGCTGGTTGTGGTGTCGTTCGGTGTCTTCATGACCACTCTAGACTCCAGTATCGTGGCGGTGGCTCTGCCCGCCATGGGGGTCGATCTGCACTTGAGTTACTCCCAGGGTCTATGGGCGCAAGCCGCATACATTCTGGTTACCAGTATCTGTCTCATCCCTGCCGGTCGGATCGCCGATGCCCAGGGTCCGGTGCGGTACTACTTATTGGGGATCACTGTCTTCGCTCTAAGCTCGGTGGTGGCCGCGCTCTCACCCACGGGAGCGGTGCTTATCGCTTCTAGGTGTCTGCAAGGAGCTGGCGGAGCATTCATGTTTACTACCAACGCGAGCATAGTGACGGCAGCATTCCCTGCGTCAGAACGGGGCCGGGCCCTAGGGCTCAATGTTACCGCGGTCTATCTGGGCTTGACATGCGGACCTGTTATCGGCGGTCTTATCGTCGGTCATATGACCTGGCGGTGGATCTTCTACGTCAACTTACCCATCGCGGCGGCTGTCTTGGCCGCCGGATGGAGGCTTCTGGGGATGGAACGTCGCGACCGCCGGGTTATTGCAGAGGCGGAGATCTTGCGGAATGCGCGCGACGAGGTTGAGCCGGAGTTGGGGAGCAACCGCGTGGACTGGGCGGGCGCGTTGCTGCTGGGCGGTGCACTAACCACCCTCTTTGTTCCGCTGACGTTTTCCCCACTTTGGGGTTGGGGAAACGGCATGACTATTGGACTCTTGGTGGCAGCAGCGGTGTTCTTTACTGTCTTTGTAATGGTCGAAGGACGCACTCAGCACCCCATGCTGGATCTGAATCTTGTCCGGAAGAACCGGGTCTTTGCTCTAGCCAATTCGGCCGCTCTTCTGAATCTCGTGGCCGTCTATGCAGTCAGTACTCTTACCGCGGTTTTTCTTGAGATTGTACAGGGACGCAGCCCGCAGGATACCGGCCTGATGCTGCTGATTCAGCCGGTGTTCATGACCCTGCTTGCCCCGGTAACCGGACGGCTGTCCGACCGCGTGGGCTCTCGCATGCTGGGTTTGATCGGAATGGTAATCACCGCTGGCGGAATGGTGCAGCTGGCCTTTGCTTCTTCGTCGGTAATACGGGTACTGGCTGCCTTAGGTACCATTGGCGTTGGAATGGCTGTGTTCAGTCCTCCCAATATGTCGGCCATAATGGGCTCGGTGGATCGTTCACAACTGAGTTTGGCCTCCGCATTTCTCGGGACCATGCGCTTCTGCGGTCAGGGGCTTTCCATTGCAGTACTTGGTGCTATTGCAGCGTGGAACTTGGGCCCCGAGGCCGGTCGGATCATTTTTATCGGAGAATCGGCGGGCACAACGAGCGCGTCGGCTTTTGCCGGCGGTTTTCAGGTCGCTATGCTGGTAGGTGCTGTGATAGCGCTCATGGCGGCGCTGCTATCGTGGAAGTCCGAGCCGGGGAGTCCGCGCGCCGCGCGTCGGTAGAGTGGCACGGAAGGTAACGAAGCCGCCCCGGCCGGATGGCCGGAGCGGCGCGGAAAAAGAGGCAGGAGCCTGCACGTGTCTGCCGAACTCGCTAAGCAGCGTAAACCCGGACTTTATCCCCGTTGGCTCCGTCGACGTCTATCTCCATCTCATGAAGAGATTCGATCAGATTCTCCAAGTCCTCTGGTTTGAAACTGCCTAGGTCGAACTCCATGCCCTTTTCGGCCATGGTTTTGTTGATTTGATCTTGCGCTTGCTGCGGGATGAGAGACGTGAGCTTCAGACCGGCCCGTACCAGACTGAGTGGGATTTTGACATTGACATTGTCACCCTTCAGGCTCTCCACCTTCACGAGTATGAACTTGGGCGTTCCTGTTCCGGATGAACCTGTCTTGTCCTCAGATCGTGCGCCAGCGGAGAGGAATCTAGACCAACCCGATCCCGCGCCGGTTTTCCGTCCGGCACCTTCCGCAGCCTCCCCCGGAGCCGGCGCCTCGTCTTTGCCTGTTTGCGCTGTGGTGCCAAGCGCGTCAAGTAGGCGTCCGGCCTCCTCTGCTGTTATCTTGCCTGCGGCCAGCAGATCCAATATGCGGGTACGTTCTTCAACCATGATGTCTTCCTTTCCTTCTCTAGCGGAGCGTGAAGGCCACGGTCCGGTTGTGATGACGTCTTTCTTGAATAAGGACTTCCGTGCCTCGGGTTCCGCCGACGATCCCGAGTACTCCGGCCAACAAACGTGTATATCCGGGTTTATGACCGCAAATGAGGCTGAACAGATCGCCAAGCAGGGTCGCGAGCGCCGTCAGGATCAGCAGTACCGCGAGGAGCGGCCATAATATGAACAGCGGGAACCAGAGACGGAACTTAGTGCGTTCTTCCTCCACGATCCTCATTGACACGATAGAAGGGGGGCATTTCATCTTCGCAACCTCTCTGTCGCTTCGGCCACCGTTATCTCTCCTCGTTCCAAGAGATCAAAGACTTCGTCGTGAACGGAGACATGCTCGACCTCGACCAGCCGAAGCTGCTGCACAATGCGATTAAGCCTGTTCTTAACAGTCGGATAGCTGATACCGAACGCCTTCTCCATGTACTTGATCGAACCGTGACAGCGCACGAACTCGCTCACAAACACCTGATCTTCATAGCGCAGACCAGCCAAGGGTGGGAGTTCGAACTCTCCGCTGATGGTGATGCCGCTGCCCTCAAGCCGGACACTTGTGATCACAAACGACCGCTCACCCGTTAGGTCGGTCAGATCATTCCATTGACTCACATGGGCCTCCTCTTCCATAATCTTGATCCAGAATAGGATATTCACTTAACAAAATCAAGTAGCATATTAAGATAATGCATTATTCGATGGCTGCTGTCAAGACATTGTGGATCGGGTCACACAACGAGAATCCGCGGTCCGAAAAAGCCATTACTGCGCGGCGAGGCCGTCGCTACATAGCGAGGTCGGTGTTGCGCGGCGGGGCCGGTGTCCCCGGCGGGCTCCACGTTGCGCTATCGCCCTTATCTCTGGCATTCTGTGTGGCGCACTCCCCCGCATGTTTGGGTATCTATGGGGCAACGGCTGTCCGGGCCAAGATGTCGCTGCACAAACCGAAGGGTGGACCACAATGACGATTACAACAGGCAAACGAGCCCTTATTGAAATCCTGCGCCACGAAGGGGTGGAATACGTGTTCGGCATTCCAGGGGCCACTGAGATCCACTTCATGGATGCTCTCGAGGAGGCGCCTGAGATCCAGTATATCCTGGGTCTGCACGAGGTGGTCTGTGCCGGCATGGCGGAGGGCTATGCACGGGCAACGGGCAAACCGGGGTTTCTGAATTTACACACCGCAACCGGTCTGGCTGCCGCTACCCCTATGCTCTACAACGCTCGGGCGGGAGGAGTGCCGTTGGTGGTCACCGTGGGCCAAAACCACACGCACCTTCTGCAGCGCGATCCTCATCTTACCGGAGATATTGTGGGCATAGGGAAGATGCACACGAAGTGGAGCACCGAGCTTGTCCACGCGGAAGATATCCCTACGGTCATCCAGCGTGCTTTCAAGATGTCCATGCAGCCACCTACCGGACCGGTGCTTGTCTCTATTCCCCAAGATGCGCTGGTTCAGGAATTTGATTTTGTCTACCGGCCCAACACAACCGTCTACTCGAGTCTGCGGCCTGACAAGATGGCCCTTGCCCGAGCGGTGGATATCCTCATTGCCGCCAAACGTCCGCTCCTCGTCGTAGAGAGCGGTGTTGCCCGCTGTAACGCGTTAGAAGAGGTGGTGAGATTTGCAGAGCTGACAGGCTGTCGTGTCTACCAAAACTGGATGTCCGATGTCAACTTCCCCGTAGACCATCCTCAATACCTGGGCGATTTTGATCCGGGTGTCCCTTCGGTGGCCAAGATTGTCGAGGGCGTCGATGTTCTCATCGGAGTAGGGTGCTCTCTGTTCGCGGAGGGCTTCTACAATCCGGCTATGCCGTCCCTGGCCGGTACCAAGATCATTCACATCGATGACAATCCCTGGGAGATTGGTAAGAATCTGCCGTCCGATTGCGGTATCCAGGGTGATATCAAGATGGTGCTGGCCGAGTTGAATGCGGCCCTGGCAACGTCCCTCACGCCGGAGGCCCGGGAGTGGGTGCAGATACGGGTGGCCGAGGCTGCCGAGGAGAAAGCCGGAGCCCATACGGCTCTCCGGGCGCGTTGGGCGGCAGAGCGGGAAGCTGTCCCGGTGTCCCCGTCTCGCTTGATGCATGAGATCCGCGAGGTCATGACCGCAAACACCGTGATCGTGGATGACTGCTGGACATCATCGGGTGCGCTCCGGCAGATTCTCGATTTGAACAGGCCCAAGAGCTACTTCCGGTCGCGCAAGGGTGGGAGTATCGGCTGGGGTCTTCCCGGCGCTCTCGGGATCAAATTGGGATTGCCGGAGAGTGAAGTGATCGTAGTCTCCGGTGACGGGAGCGCCGCCTGGTCTATGCAGAGTCTGTGGACGGCTGCTCGCTACAACATCCCGGTGATTTTCGTTGTTACCAACAACGCCACCTACGGTCAGGTCAAGGTGGTGCGGAGGCTGGTGCTCGGAGACTATCCTCTCGACGAGAAACACGAAGGGATGGAGTTGGACCGCCCGGTGATGGACTTTCGCATGCTTGCTAGGTCATTGGGCGTGGAGGCAGAGCGTGTAGAGATCCCTGACCAGTTGGGACCCGCACTCAAGAGAGCCGTTGGCTCAGGGAAACCCTGGTTGGTGGAGGTCATGACCGGTCGGTGAGCCAGTGCTACGCTCGCCGCCGGGCGCTTTGCGAGGGCGAGGCACTCCAGGAAGCCGAATTGTCCCAAGAACGGGTCTCTCGAGGTCTCTTGAGGCATCTTCATCCACGCCGGAACACCACTGGCCGTAGATCCAGCAACGGGGAGGTGTGACTGCAACCGCCACGGGGCATATGATGAAAGCCGGGGAAGGCGCCACCGGTACCGCTCCCGGCGTCAATGTCGCTCTGAATATCGGGGGGATCAGGGCTGTGCGGTGCGAGGAGACATCGGACCCGACGGTGCCGAGCGGTGAGCGGATTCCGCCGCGGGATTGTGTCTATGGCGAAGAGCCGGGTCTCGTTCAAAACCGGACCGAGGAACAGAAGCCACGCAGTGGCTATCGGTATCGATCGCCGTTCTGGATCATTGTTGCGATGGCAATCGGCGCCGCCTGGCTGTTCTTCAACCGCGGAATCATCCCGCCGGAAAGCCTAGGTGTTCTGTCCTACATATGGCCGGTATTTCTCGTCGGTATCGGAGTGGATCTCCTGGCTGGCTGGAGAACCCCAGTGCTGGGTGCTCTGGTGGGAATAGGCACAGTCGGGCTGATTGCAGGCATCATGCTGGCCGGTCTGGGACTGGGGTGGGCTGGCGACATAGGTCTGAAGACTCAGGTCATCAACACGTCGGTGGATCAGGCGACCGGCGCGCGGGTGGCTCTTGGCGTGGGCGACTACTCGGTCGAGGTTCACGCGCTGTCACCATCGACGGTTTCAAGCCGTTCCCTGCTCAGGGCTGATATGGAATACCGAGGTGATCTTCACTTCGAATCGTCCGGGGATTCTTTGAGGAGTGTGGTGCTGGAAACCAGGCATCAATCTTGGTGGTGGCGGTTTCTCAGCTCTACAAGGTCGGTACAATGGCATATCGGACTGGATCCGGGGCTGCCACTCAGCCTCAATGTTGAGAGTGGCACTGGGCCGAATATTCTGGACCTGCGGGAGCTGCGGCTGACCGATGTCTCGGTCACGATGAACTCCGGGAGCGGGCGGCTGTTTCTGCCTTCAAACGAAGGACGGAGCTATGAGGCCGGGATCCACCTGATTTCCGGCATCATGGAGGCTGAGGTGGTTCGTGGCGCCCACCTGAATATGGCTGTGAACGTCAGTTCGGGAAACTGCGCCATAGACATAGGCGATGACTCGGATGTAATCATTAGTCTTGAGTGCTTCAGCGGTGATTTCTCACTTGATATACCGGCTGGCTGCCCACTCCGGGTGGAGGTAGGGAGCGTCTCGTCAGGCGATATCCAACTGCCGCAGGGGCTGGTTGCGGTCTCCCGGGACCATAACGGCGAAG
>CAZOJR010000115.1:0-6931 GCA_964580165.1 uncultured Gaiellales bacterium | reverse complement strand
GGGGGGCAATCTCTCTGTTGGCGGCCACAACATGACAGGCACTATGACTACGGCGACCATGGCTCTGGTTCGGCAAGGCGACTATGCGGCCGCTATGGCCTTCGGGCTCATCCTTCTCCTTCTGGCTCTTGTGATCACGTTTGTCCTCACCCGCACCCAACAAGGGATCCGGCGTCGGTGGTTGCAGTCATGACTCGGGGGGATAAGGTATGACGGCGGCATCGTGGGGCAAATCAGGGGCGTCCGGGCCGGGGACTGCGGACAGGATTGCCATCGAGGCACACAGCCTGGTCAAAAAGTATGGGGAGCGAACCGTTGTATCGGTGAAATCCCTGCAGATATTCGAGCGGGAGGTTCTTGCCATCCTCGGCCCCAACGGGGCTGGTAAGACAACGCTGTTCCGACTTCTTGCTCTCTTGGAACAGCCCGACGCCGGCTGGGTAGAATACTTTGGTGCCCGCACCGGTATTCACGATCTGGCCGCCCGGCGGCGTACCGCCGCCGTGTTCCAGCGTCCTCTCTTATTCCAGGGATCGGTTGAGGACAATGTTGGTTATGGCCTCAAATTCCGGAGACTGTCCCGCAAGGACGTGAAGGCCAAAGTGCATGCCACCTTGGACCTGATGGATATCGCCCGGCTTGCCGGCGCCGACATGCGCACACTTTCCGGCGGAGAGATGCAGCGAGTGGCACTGGCCAGGGCCCTCGTGCTGAACCCGGAGATCCTGTTCTTGGACGAGCCCACAAGCAACCTTGACGTGCACGTACGAAGGCGTTTCAGGGAAGACCTGCGGCGAGTGGTCCAGAACCTGGCCGCTACGGTGGTAATCATTACTCATGAACATAATGAGGCCCTTGCTCTGGCCCAGCGGGTAGCAGTCGTCCATGAGGGATCTCTCATCCAGATCGGCAGTCCGCAAGAAGTGTTCCTCCATCCCCAGAATTCGTTCGTAGCCGATTTCACTGGGGCCGAGACCATATGGCACGGTAACGTAGTTGAGTGCGAAGAAGGACTCTGCACCATTCGTACTCGGGCGGGCCTTCTTCTGGAGGCGGTGTCCGATCTGAACCGGGGAGCGGAGGCGGCGATTGCCGTGCGACCCGAGGATGTCGCTCTTGCACCCGTCAATGACACGGTTGTGGGCGAGGTGGAACGCCCCGTGTCCAGCGTACGGAACTGGTGGAGTGGCGTGGTTGACAGCGCAACTCCGGCCGGTCCTCTCATGCGTGTGGCCGTAAGGCTCGACTGCGACCCCAGCGCAGAGGTGTGTTTCGGCGGTGAGGGTGAGGTAATCTCTCTGATTACTCGGGCGTCGGCGGAGGAACTGAACATCAGGCCCGGAACACGGGTGACGGCAAGCGTGAAGGCCACGGCATTGCACGTGCTGACCGGGTAGGGAGGTCGCAGATATGGATAACGATGTGAGCTTGGCGCTCTTGGCGGGGGGTCTGTCGACTCGCATGGGCGAGGACAAGGCTTTTGCCCCATTCAAAGACGGTACTATCTTGGAGTGGATGCGGGATCGCCTGGCTCCGTTGTTTCCGTACACTTTCGTTGTCGTGCGCGAACCCTCTCGTTTTCATGATCTAGGTTTGCCAGTAGTCAACGATGCTTTGGCTGAGACTGGGTCTGCCGTGGGGGTTTACTCCGCGGTGTTGGGGTCTCCCACCAAGCGGGTGGTCTGCGTGGCCTGTGACATGCCATTTGTGACCCCGCGTCTTATTAGGGCACTGGCCGAGAAATCAGAAGGCTACGATGTATTTGTGCCTCGCCACGGGGGCTATCTACAGCCTCTGTGTGCCGTATACGGGAAAGGTACTCTCGATGCCTACCGGGAGTTCATTCGCTCTGGGGGGCGGCGTATCTTTGATATCTACCCCGATCTTCGCACCGGCTATCTGGAGATGGACGACAAGCGCTACGGTGATCCCGATGAGCTGTTTGTCAACGTCAATACTCCAGATGAGTTGGAGGCTGCTAGGCAAAGAGTGGATGAGGCGGACGGGGGCTGGAGCGCGGCGCTCCAGCCCCGCATCCGGGCCTTCATGAACTTGTCTCCTCTCCCTGCTGTCTCCTTCATAGGCAAGAAGAAGTCGGGCAAGACCACTGTGGTCCTGGGGGTCGTGACAGAGCTGATGAAACGGGGCTACCGGGTAGCCGTCATCAAACACGACACCCACGGATTCGAGGTCGACGTTCCCGGCACCGATTCATACCGTTTTCGGGAGATCGGGGCGGAAGTAGTGGGTATCTCGTCGCCCGACAAATACGTGTGGCTAAACACTATCCAGGAGGAGCGTTCGCTCCAAGATCTCATCCGCCAGATCCGGGAACCGATTGACCTGGTCATAACTGAGGGTTTCAAGAAACAGGATGCCCCGAAGATCGAGGTGTCGCGTCGTGCGCGCAGCACCGAGCTGGTCAGTACGCCCGACGAACTGGTTGGCATCGCGAGTGATCAGCGGTTCTCGGAGTACCCGGTTCCCCAATTCTCCCTAGATGACTTTGGAGGATTGGCCGACCTCGTGGAACAACGTATACTCGCACGAGCGTGATTGATTCACATTTCTTAAACCTCCAGCTTCAAAGGGCCGGTACGTGAATCCTCCCAGGGGACAAGTGGTCGATTACCTTCGTCTATCGGTGACCGATCGGTGCAACTACCGTTGTGTCTATTGCATGCCGCCCGAAGGTGTGCCGTTCAAACCGCACAACACCCTGCTCTCGTATGAAGATATGGAGTTCTTCGTGAAAGCGGCCGTTGAGATGGGAATCTCAAAGGTCCGGCTGACCGGCGGTGAGCCTTTGGTAAGGAGAGGGCTGCCCGATCTGGTTCGGCTGATCCGATCGATATCCGGCATCCAGGGAATATCTCTCACCACCAACGGAGTGTTGTTGCCCCGGTTCGCGGACGAACTCAAAGCCGCGGGGCTAGACCGGGTGAACATCAGTGTCGACTCGCTCGACCCCGAACGGTACCGGCGTCTGACAAGAGGGGGATCGCTTGAGGCGGTCCTCGAGGGAGTGGAGGCGGCGCTTCGCGCTGGGTTAGAGCCCGTGAAGCTCAACGTGGTCATGATGTCCGGGATACTTCCGGAGGTTCCCAGTTTTGTGGCCATTACAAAGGATAGGCCTCTTCATGTGCGCTTCATCGAGTGGATGCCTGTGGGGGGGTGCGGTCCACATTCTCCGGGCGACACACTGCCGAAGGCCAAAGTGATGACGGTACTAGACGAGCTTGGAGCCAACGGGCTTGGTGAGCTTGCTCCGGTGGCTTCTCCGGAGGGATGGGGGCCTGCTCATTACTACCGCTTCCCCGGTCACCAAGGCACGGTAGGCTTTATAGGCTCCATGTCGGATCACTTCTGCGGTGAGTGCAACCGGCTTCGTCTTACAGCCGACGGGCAGCTGAAAAACTGTCTCTTCTCGGATGACGAGATCGACGTGAAGGCTGCAATCCAAGCGCGAGATCGTGGGCGAGTACTGGCTCTCATCCAGGAATCGCTAAGAAGCAAGACATTTGACAAGAATACGCTCCCGGGCTTGAGCAGCTTGGGTATGTCACAGGTGGGAGGCTGAGATGGACGAGCCCCATCCGACCAGCGCTGGTACAGACGGTGAGCCTCATCTGACCCATGTCGATGGAGCTGGTGAGGCTCGTATGGTCGACGTTGGCGGCAAAGAGATCACCCGGCGCGCGGCCCGGGCCGGCGCGCGGGTGTGGATGGCTCCCGCGACTCTCCGGCTCCTGCAAGAGCAGGCATTGCCCAAGGGCGATGTTCTTGCCGTGGCTAAGGTGGCGGGTATCATGGCGGCCAAGCGGACCCCCGAGTTAATCCCGCTTTGTCACCCGCTTTCTCTGAGCCAGGTGGATTTGACCTTTGCCGTTGCGGAAAACGAGGCGCGGGTGGATATAGAGTGCGTGACACGCACTGAAGACCGGACCGGCATCGAGATGGAAGCGCTGACAGGGGCGGCCGTCGCTGCTCTCACTATCTACGACATGTGCAAAGCGGTCGACCGGGGAATGATTGTCGGAGACCTGCGTCTCCTGGAAAAAACAGGCGGTAAGGAAGACTACGTGCGGCCCGGCGAGAGTGATTTGAACCACCCGATGCCCGTGCCTTCGCTCGCCGCTCTTGCGGGGAGGGTGATTGCCGTCAACGTGAGCAAGGGTAAAGGCGAGCGTAAAGTCTCTGTGACTGAGGTCACGCTTCGCTCGGGCCACGGTATTGAGGGCGACGCTCATGCGGGTTCCGGGCACAGGCAGGTCAGTCTGCTGGCCCAGGAATCGATCAACAAGTTGACGGCGAAGGGTCTGAATCTACAGCCGGGCGATTTCGCCGAAAACATCACCACCATCGGTCTTGAAGTAGCTGGTCTGCCCTTGTCAACTACGCTTGAGGTAGGCGAGGCGCTGGTTGAGGTTACCCAGATCGGCAAAGAATGCCACTCTCGCTGTGCCATCTTCGAGCAAGCCGGAGACTGTGTGATGCCCCGCGAAGGTATCTTCACCCGGGTGCTACGGGGAGGACGGGTGGCCGCGGGCGATACGGTGCGCGTGAAGGCTTGGGGAACTGGCGCCCGTGGGGCCGGGGCCTCGGAAAGATTCTAGTGTGAACGGCGAGCGGATAGGTGTGAACAACGACTCAATGATGCGGATGATCGTCACGTGAGCGACGCGACAGATATTGTCTCCCGCCGCTCCCTGCGGGCGGTAGTTGTTACCCTGAGCGACAAGGCGAGCGCCGGGATCCGCGACGATCTCTCCGGACCGTTGCTCAAGGCTTTGCTGATCGAGGCCGGGTTTTCGGTCGGCGAATCGGTGGTGCTCCCCGACGATCAGGCTCTGATAGAACGGACACTTGCAAATCTGGCCGACGAAGAAAAGGTGGATCTCATTCTTACTACGGGCGGAACCGGTCTCGCTCCTCGTGATCGCACGCCCGAGGCCACGATAAACGTAGCCGACCGGTTGGTCCCTGGGCTGGCCGAGGCCATGCGTGCAGTCTCGCTCGGGGTGACCCCACATGCTATGCTCAGCCGGGCCACCGCGGCTGTGCGCAAGCAAACCCTCATTGTCAATCTGCCGGGTAGCCCCAAAGCCTGTCGGGAGCATTTTGCCGTGATTGTGCCTGCGTTGGGACACGCAATAGAGACCCTGCGAGGAGAGGCTTTTGAATGCGCGATAACCGACGATCTGGCACCAAACGGCCGGAACTGACGTTTTTTCTGGTGAATCGAGGGGGCGGTGAGTTAATACCCTAGGGTGCTGAGGGCGCGGACCGCTGTCCCTTGTGCTCTTTGGCTCGATAAAGGCTGGCGTCGGCCTCGCGCAGCAAGATCTCCGCTTCCACTCCATCCTGTGGACAAGCTGCCGCGCCGAAACTAACCTGAAGACTGGCGAAAGAACGGCCGAGCTTGAAGCGGGTCTTGTTGATGGACTCGGATATCCTTTGGCCAACCATCTGTATGCCGTTGGTATCCGCCTCGGGCATGAGGATGAGAAACTCATCACCGCCAAAGCGGCAGGGGATATCCACATCACGGATGTTCATACGCATAACCGTGGCCAGATGGGTGAGGGCGGTGTCGCCGGCGGCGTGGCCAAAGGTATCGTTTACCCACTTGAGGTTGTCGAAATCGAGCATCAGGATGGCGAACGGATGGCGATAGCGTTTGTAGAGCTCCACATGACGCGCCAGTTCAGGCTCCCAGTAGCGACGGTTATAGAGCCCGGTTAGGCTGTCGGTGTGTGCCAGCCGGTCGAGCTCAGCTCTCGAATGCTGATGGTAGGCGGCCGTTGCCGCCGTCATTATCCGGTGCAACCCCAGACGCAGGATACGAACAAGTTGAATGATATCCTGATCCTGATAGCGCAGGCTCTCTGAAAGGCGGTTCCAGATCGCGTCTTCGAGGGCACAAAGGTTCTCCGCCAAGGAACCGATGGCTTCTGCGCCATCTCGCTGGAGGAGTCCCAGAGTCTCGGCCTGCTTGTAATAGAGTCCGCCATCCTCAAACTGCGCCAAGGCCTTCTCGTCGGTGAGGCAGTGAGTCAACCCCTCGATAAGTTCCACCGATGTCCTGATGCTCTCTTGAGTGGGGAAACGCTCGAGAGCCTCTAGGTCGTCCAGCTGGCCCACGAGACTGCTCAACCATGCCTTCGTGATCTCCAACTTGTTCTTGTCGAGGATGGCGCCGGCTTTGGCCAGAATTGAATGCTGCTCGGGCCTGCTCGGTGACGCTCCGGTATCACAACCGCTCTGCACAGGCTAACCCCTACGCTCTCGATGCAATTATGCACATATTCTACAATCTTATCGTCCGGCACTACAAGGACCCCGGCTCCTCTTTGATACTATTTTCGGGTAGCGGCGGGTATAACTTAACAGCCGTCCGGACAATGCAGGGGCTACTGGAGGTCCCATGAGGATAGGTTTCGATGCTAGAGAGGTGCGTTACCGAAAGGGTATCGGCACGTATTCCCGAAACCTGCTCAAGCAGTTCGCCGATCTGGGGATAGAGATGGTCGTATTCTGTGAAGATGACCAGAAGCACACCATTCCTCCCGGTGACTCGTTTACCCTGGTATCGGCAAACATGGATCCGCTGGCCCCTCTCGGGCGGGCGGCTTTCCGGGCGCTTATAAATGCCGCCGAAGTGGATCTCCTGCACGTTCCCAGTCCTTGGGCACCCACTCCGCTCGCTGTGCCGTTTGTGTCTACCATGCACGATGTCACTCCGTTCCTATACCCGCGTAGCGTGCCTCCCCGTCTGCGGCTGAGATATCGACGGCAATTGGCCGAAACGCTGGAGGAATCAAGGCAGGTCATCGCCGTGTCGCAGATACTCTATTCGGCCCTCAGCATCCATGCGCGGGTCGATCCCGCCAAGGTCAGAGTTATTCACAACGGGGTAGCCGAGCAGTTC
>CAZOJR010000114.1:0-6971 GCA_964580165.1 uncultured Gaiellales bacterium | reverse complement strand
GCAGTCGGGCGAGGCCGCCGCCACCGCCTCATGATACCAGAGGTCGCGGCCTTCTACCCACGGAATCTCGGTGCCGGTATGCTTGACGACGATGCAGGTTTTGACGGAAGGGCTCTCGGCCATGGCCGCGTCGGCCGCGGTCTTGAGCGGCGTCGGCCGGCCTCCGCGGAGGCCCGTGTCGGCGGTGATCATGACGGTTGCTTCGGCGTTGATCACCCGGTCGCGCAATGCCTCAGCGGAGAAGCCGCCAAAGACCACGCAGTGAATCGCGCCGATGCGCGCGCAGGCCAGCATGGCCACGGGAAGCTCGGGGATCATAGGCAGGTAGATGACCACGCGGTCACCCTTCTTGACGCCGTGCTTCTTCAATACGTTGGCGAACTTGGTCACTTCTTCCCAGAGTTGCCGGTAAGTAATAGTGCGAGTGGAGTCGGGCGAGTCGCCTTCGAAGTAATAGGCAACCTGGTCTGCCACCGGGGTTTGCAGATGCCGGTCGAGACAGTTGTAGGAAACATTGAGCTTGCCGCCTTCGAACCAGCGAATCTTGGCGTCGGCGAAGTTGTGATTCTGCACCGTATCCCATTTTTTGAACCAGTGCAGTCTTTTTTCTGCTTCCTCAGCCCAGAAGCTCTCGGCGTCGTCAAGCGAACGCCGGTACATCTCCTGGTACTGCTCCATGCTCGAGATCCAGGCAGATTTCTGGAACTCAGGGGGAACGTCGAAGATCTTTCCGTCAGGGGATTCGTTTGGCACTGTTTCCTCCGGTCTACTGATTAGTGGACAACCCCACCCCGATTGTCATCGAGGCCGAAAGCAAAACAGCGGTAGGATAGCATACGAGCCGCCGCCATGGGCAGGCGAATTGCCGGACGGGTCCAATGTTCCAGCGCGACCCAATGCGGTTTTTGAGTGTTCGTGGCCCGGTGTGAGACAGTATGAATATGTGATCGCGATATATCCTGCGGCAGCGCGTGCTGCCGGATCGAGGAGGGCTGATGTTCGTACAGATTTGCGGCGCGGCACGTACCGTCACCGGATCCTGCTACTTGGTGGATGTGGCCGGGAGTCGCTTCTTGGTTGATTGCGGCATGCACCAGGGGAACGACGAGGAGGAATCCCAGAATTTTGATCGCTTCGTTTTCGACCCTCATGAACTTGATTTTGTGATCCTCACGCATGCGCATATCGATCATTCCGGAAGGTTGCCCCGCCTGGTGAAGAAGGGTTTCTCCGGGCCGGTATACGCCACCCCACCGACTATTGACCTGGCCGAGATCATGCTGCTCGATTCGGCGTACATCCAGGAGATGGAGGCCGAATGGAAGAACCGCAAGGCCCGCCGGGCGGGCCGCAAGGGAGTGGAGCCACTCTACGATGAGGGCGATGCGCACAAGGTTATTCGCCTCTTCGAGCCGCTTGAGTATGGTAGGGCCAAGGAACTCGCACCTGGCGTCACGGCAATGTTTCATGATGCCGGTCATATTCTTGGTTCGGCATTTCTCGAGTTGCGGCTGACCGAGGGGCGGGAGCAGGCCAAGATCGTATTCAGCGGCGATATCGGACAGCCCGACCGGCCTATTGTGCGAAATCCGGAGGTCATGGAAGAGACGGACTACCTGGTGATGGAGTCCACCTATGGTAACCGGCTTCATGCCAGGAATGGGGAACCGGAGCGGCAGTTGGCGGGGATTCTTGAGGCCGCTGAACGCAGTGGCGGCAACGTGGTCATTCCGGCATTCGCGGTGGGAAGAACTCAGGAGATCATCTACTACCTGCGCCGCATCATGGATGAGCGTGGGTTGGACATGCCGGTATACGTGGACAGTCCGTTGGCTTCGCGGGCCACAGAGATATACAGACGCCACCGGGAGGCGTTCGATGAAGAGGCGTGGAAACTGGTCTCGGAGCCCGGCGGCATCTTTGATTTCTCTAAACTTCACTACACCGGGAGTGCCGATGAGTCGCGGGCTCTCAACGAGAAGAAGGGGATTGTGATCATCTCGGCCAGCGGCATGGCTGACGCGGGGCGGATCCGTCATCATCTCAAGCACAACCTGTGGCGCCCGGAGGCCCACGTGGTCATCACCGGTTTTCAAGCACAGAATACATTGGGCCGCAGGCTACTCGACGGCGTCGAGAGTGTTCACATCTACGGTGAGGAAATCGCGGTTAAGGCCCACATCGACGAACTCACCGGTCTGTCCGCGCACGCCGATCAGGAGCAATTGATAGCGTGGGCGTCACACTTCAGACCCCCGCGTCTCACCCTGCTTACTCACGGCGAGCCGGAAGCGGCCTTCGCTCTTAAGCAGCTGATGGAGGACCAGCTGAAGTTCGAAGTTGCCGTGCCGAGCTTAAACGAAGTCTTCGAGTTGGAGGAGGGCTCCCGGCCCGAGATGCGGGCCCGGTGACAAAGATGAAGAAGCGGAGGAGGAGACCATGAGGGCTATGGTGCTCGATGCGGCCGGGCGGCCGCTTCGAGCGGCGGAGGTCGCAGAGCCGGCACCTGGTCCGGGCCAGGTGAAGATCAAGGTTCAAGCCTGCGGGCTCTGCCGAACCGACTTGCACGTGGTCGATGGAGAGCTTCCGCGTCCGAAGCTGCCGCTCATTCCGGGCCATCAGATCGTGGGTGTGGTCGATGAGGTTGGGAGCAGTACCGGGGTGGCGACAAAAGAAGCCGCTTCGGGACTTGCCGTGGGTGACTGCGTGGGCGTTCCCTGGTTGGGCTGGACCTGCGGCCGGTGTGTCTACTGTCTAAGCGGTCGTGAGAACCTCTGCGCCGAGGCCAAGTTCACCGGATACGATCTTGATGGCGGTTTTGCCGAATATGTTGTGACCGATCAGCGTTTCGCATTTCCTATCCCCGCCGGCTACCCACCGGCGCAGACCGCACCTTTGCTGTGCGCCGGTCTTATCGGTTATCGCTCGTTGATGATGACCGGCGAGGCGGAGCGCTTGGGCATATATGGTTACGGCGCGGCGGCGCATATCGTCACACAGGTGGCACGGTACCAAGGCAGGAGGGTGTTCGCGTTCACCCGTCCCGGGGATGTGACATCCCAGGCGTTCGCGTTGGAGATGGGTGCCGAATGGGCTGGGGACACGGCCCAGGAGGTCCCGGAAGAACTCGACGCGGCCATTATCTTTGCACCGGCCGGTGAGCTGGTGCCCGTGGCCCTACGGGCCGTGGCGAGGGGTGGATTGGTGGTTTGCGGCGGTATCCACATGAGCGATATTCCTTCGTTTCCCTACGAGATACTCTGGGGAGAACGTACGGTGCGGTCGGTGGCGAACCTGACTAGGCGTGATGGAGTGGAGTTCCTGGCTCTGGCACCTCAGATACCGGTGCGCACCGAAGTCGAGTTGTTCGCCCTCGAAGAAGTGGGGGAGGCGATCGAGCGGTTGCGGCGGGGAAACATCAGGGGTGCTGCCGTTATCACAGGAGAAGCTGGCAATGCTATATGAGGAGCTGCTCCAGCTGGCTTGGCGGGCGCGCCATGGGGAGGCACGGCAAGCCGCTGAGCCGCCGGCTCCGGCGGAGCCGGCGTAGTGCAACCCGGCATGGACATGCTTCGGGAGGTCATGAGAGGTCGTCAGGTGGTGCTACTGACTGCGACCGACAGCGAAGCCGAACCCGTACGTCTGGCGTTGAAAAATCTCGAGCGGTATCTCGTGGCGACCAAGACTGTATACACGGGTGAGGTCGGACCGGCTGCCGCTACCGGGGCGGGCAATGCCGGTGGAGCGGGGCTGCGGGAGGTGCCGGTTGCGCTGGCCGTTACCGGTTGTGACAAGGCGAACGTTGCTCATACTCTCACATGTCTCTTGGGAGTTATGGCACCGGCACCTCGTTTGGTGGTTCAGACCGGTATAGCCGGGGCGTTCCCGCGGTTGGCAACAAGGCGCCCGGCCGGGATCGGCGACATTGTGCTGGCTACGCGAGAAACATATTCCGACACCGGAAGCTCCAGTCCCGGTGGATGGTTGTCGGCCGCGGATCTCAATCTGCCGATCGCCTGTATCGACGACCGCGAGACAGGGGGCGATTTTGCTCTCGACGAGAACCTGGTATCGGCGGCGTTTGCGGTCTTGGAAGGGGTGGAGTGGGGGGCCGGCGCCGCGGCGGCCCGGCCCGCCATTCTGCGAGGACCTTGCCTGACCTCGTCGCGCGTCACCGGACTTGATTGTGAGGCCGAGGCCGCAGCCGTCCGCTGGGGCGCATTGGCGGAGTCGATGGAGGGTGCCGCGGCGGCGCATATCTGTGCCCTGTTCGGTGTGCCGTTTCTCGAGATCAGAGGCATCAGCAATCTGGTGGGAGATCGAGACAGGGAGTGCTGGCAGGTGGAACGGGCGGTGGCAGTCGCGGGGCGGGCCGCGCTGGCGGTTGTGGCCGCGCTTGATGCTCTTCCTCTTGAGGAGGTTTCTTCTCTTGAGGAGAGTCGTTGACGTGAATAATCGCGATCCGGTACTGTGGCCGGAGTCCGGTCCGCGGGTTCCGCCGGAAGCAGAGCCCGGACGTCCGTTGGGGCCACTTTCGGACGGAGGTCCTCTCCGGCTGGCATATTCGCCCTGCCCGAACGACACGTTCATCTTTCATGCCTGGGTCAGAGATCTTCTGGCGAATGCTCCCTCCGTTGTGGAGAGGCTCGAAGACATCGACACCCTCAATCAGATTGCGTTGCATCACGCGGCCGATATCGTCAAGGTTTCCATGCATGCGTTTGCGCACCTGCGGGAGAGGTACGCTCTTCTGCATTCAGGCGGAGCGATGGGAAGAGGATGCGGGCCCCTGGTAGTGGCCCGGAAGGACGGCCCGCTACGTCCCCCGCCATCGGCCGGCCGTACGGCTGCGCTTGCCGACGAACTCGCCCATGCCCGGGTTGCGATTCCCGGCCGGCTCACCACCGCCGCGCTTCTGACAGGAGTGCTCACCGGCGGCTTGAGGCACCCGGTTGTTATGCCGTTCAACCGGATCATGCCCGCTGTTGCCTCGGGAGAGGTTGAGGCCGGGGTCATCATCCACGAGGGACGTTTTACCTTTGGCTCCTATGGGCTTCGACAGTTGATCGATTTGGGTGATTGGTGGGAGGAGAGAAGTGGCCTGCCGATCCCTCTGGGAGGCATAGCGGTCTCCCGTGCGTTGAATCGGGATATGCAGGCGAAGATCGAACGCGCGATGCGGTCTTCCGTCGAGCACGCCTTGGCGAATCCCGAGATGGCCATGCACTACGTTGGTGAACACTCCCAAGAGATGGACCCGCTGGTCTGCCGTCAGCACATCGATCTATATGTGAACGAGTTCACATTGGAATACGGTGACGAAGGAGAGGCCGCGATCAGAGAGCTCCTCGACACGTCGTCCCGTATCGGAGTGGTTCCTCCCTCGGACAAGGGGCTGTTCTGGGACGAGTGAAGCAGCCGCCACGGTTTCTCGGCGCGTCACTACTTCTAAGCAACGTACCGGCTTCCCTGCAACTCCACATATGACGCCGGTTCTTACGCGGAGGATTCATCGCTCCGGTGGGAGCCGGGATCTTCGATGTGCGTAACTGCTGCTATGCTACCGGTCTGATGCTCCACCTCACCGACATCTCCAAGTCATTCGGCAGCCAGACACTGCTCGACAAAGCCAGTTTGCATGTCAAGCCGGGCATGCGAGTTGGACTGGTGGGTCCCAACGGCGCCGGCAAGACCACCCTTCTGCGGCTCATTGTTGGGGAGATGTCTCTGGATGGAGGGGAGATCAGCGCACGCAGGGATCTGCGTATCGGATTCCTTCCCCAAGAGATAGAGGAGATCGCGGATCATGCGGTCATCGACGAGGTTTTGGCCTCGCACGCGGATGTTCTCTCGGCAGAAAGGCGCATTGCCGAATTGGGCCAGCAGATCGGCCGCGCATACGAGGGCGCGAACATGGAGAGCGGCGCTGGAGACAACGGCGCCGCAAATAGTGGGGCCGTAGACAGCGGCGCCGTAAACAGTGGCTCTGAAGGCAGCGGCGTGATTTCCACCGGTCCCGATGAGCTTCTCCGCGAGCTGGGTACCCTGCAAACCGCGTTTGAGAATGCCCAGGGATACGAACTCGAGACCCGGGCTCAGACCATTCTCCGCGGCATGGGTTTTTGTGACGCCGACTTCGGCCGTCAGATCGCTGAACTCTCCGGGGGTTGGCGTATGAGGGTTGCTCTCTCGCGACTCCTGCTCGAGCAACCCGACCTGCTTCTCATGGACGAGCCCACCAACCATCTGGATCTCGAGAGTCTATTGTGGCTGGAAGAATTCCTGATCACTTGGCCAGGCTCGCTCATCGTCATCAGCCACGACCGGTACTTTCTCAACCGTATGGCCACTCACATCGCCGATCTCGACCGCGGCATCATCGACCTCTACGCCGGCGACTATGATCACTTTGAGGAGGAGAAGAAACAGCGTTACGAGGCTCTTGTAAACGCGGCCAAGAATCAGCAACGGGAGATCGAGTCGGCCGAGGCGTTCATTCGCCGCTTTCGGGCAAAGAACACCAAAGCGAAACAGGTGCAACAGAAGATGCGGCAATTGGAGCGTACAGAGCGTATTGACGCTCCCACTCTCGAGCGCAAGACCATCAAATTCCGTTTTCCCCAACCTCCGCGCACCGGGAGGGTGGTTGCCGAGGTGAAGCATATCCGCAAGGCCTATGGCGACAAGGTGGTTTACAAGCGGCTCGATCTCGTAATCGAGCGCGGCGAGAAGGTCGCTCTTGTCGGGCCGAATGGAGCAGGCAAGTCGACTCTGCTCAAGCTCCTGGCCGGGGTGATCGAGCCCGATGGGGGTTCGGTCGTGTTGGGACACAATGTGCGGAGGGAGTACTTCGCTCAGCACCAGTTGGAGGTTCTTCATCCCGGACGGACGGTGCTCAAGACCATGGAGGAAGCAGCGGCTCCCGCCGGACGTCTCCCCGAGGTGCGCGGATATCTGGGGACCTTTCTCTT
>CAZOJR010000113.1:2997-6976 GCA_964580165.1 uncultured Gaiellales bacterium | reverse complement strand
GACACCGAAACGACCGGGTCGGTGACCATGGTGGCGGTCTATGAGTGCGATGGTAGCTCGCTAGACGATTTAGTCGGACCGGTTCGTGTGGTCCTCCTCCAAGACGATGAACGCATGGTTACGGAGGGCAAGTACTCCCCGTATCTGGTTGTCTCGATAGAAGTGAGGTGAGGTCTTTCTCGGCGTCCGGCGGCGTCATTAGGATGCCGCCGGACGCTGGCGTAATGTTTTTCTGACTCGGGCGCGAGGGTTCAAGCGGTGCTGCTGACCGTTGTCTGTAGTTCTCTGCTCGGCTTGCCCCCGATGTCCATAAGGTGTGAGAATCCCGCCTCCCGCAGCATGCCCCGGCAATCGGCCGTCGTGATCTCGTTGCTTTGCCGCCAGAGTGCGGTGGTGAAGCCTCCCTCAGTGGCTTGGGTGTTGGCTATAGTCACATCGGTTTCGGGTTCGCCTGCCTCCGGGAAAAACGCGTTCGCTCCACTGAAGAGGCCTGTCAAGTTGGCCACATTAACTGCGATGCTTTTCAGTTCCGTGCTGCCGAGTGTGGCTAGGACAATGACGGCGACGATCTGCCCGAGACGTGGCAGCGAAATCCGGCCATAGTGATGGAGAGGCGAGGTGGGCACGGGAAAACGCTGCATAGCTCCGTGCTGCCTGCAGGGAAGATCGACCCCCAACCATATCTGCTCCGCCAGCTCCTCCGGCGTATGTTCCGGGCCCACAGGCTCGCAAAGGGTATACCAATCGAGGCCCGCCCCGAGGATTCGTTCTATGGTCTTGTGTCTGCTATTCGGGTCCATATGAGAGTCGATCCCCTCTCTAAGCCGGCAAACGTGATACGCGCCGCTGGCTCCGGCAGCTCGGAGTTCCTCGAGTTGTGCGAGTGACATGTCACCCACATTTGCCAGTATCTCGAAGTCCTCGGGCAGAGAAGCCCGCAGTTGCGAGCACAAATCACAGAACCACTCGAAGCCGAATCGGTGCATGGTCATGAGAAACACGCCCTGAGCACCTCCTGCCACATACCGCCAGCATCGGTCGAGGACCCCCTCGGTGGAGAGAACTGAGGGCTTGATGCCTGTATGAGAGCGCGCGAAGAAGCAGAAAGCACAATCACCGTCACAAGGAGCCATGTCCACACCGATTTGCCCGAGAAGAAGACCGGCGTTGTTGAATCGCTTCCGGGAAATGGAGTTGGCGCAAGAACGGAGCAGTGCCGCTTCAAGAGAGTCTTCAGGCAACGACAGCAGAAGCTTCGCTTCGGTTTTGGTGACGAGCCTACCGTTCTCCGCTTCTCGAAGGATGTGAGCTACCTTGGAATCAATGGTCATCTTCACACCTTTCTTCTTCGCATCTTTCTCCGTTCGTTACCAAGCGACGACCTGGCCGGGACGCCGTTGCCGGCGTTTGCCGATGAATGAGGCGTTGGATCGCACTGGGTCTTCAATTCACCTACAATCTTTCTTGCAGGCAGACCCAGTTGTGAGTTATACACTTGTGTGAGCATATCACATAGTGCTCGTCGCTATACGACGCAGGGGACACGAAATGGAACAGAATCCAGAAAAGGCAGAAGCCTCTCTTAATAATGAAGAGTCGCGAGTGTTAGACCGTGAAGAAACATTGGCAAGTCGATCCTCGGAGTTTGCTTTTGTGGACTGTCCCTGCACCGGCCGCAACCTGGACAAGTTCACTGCACCGGCAGCACTTCTCGCGATTGCTGAGGCGGGTGGAGCGAGCGGGTACTCAATCGCGGCTAGGATCCGGGAGTTGCCTCTATCTGGCGAAACGGGAATCGACCACTCGGCCGTTTATCGAGCCCTGCGAAAGATGGAGCAAACGGGCATGGTAGTGTCTTCTTGGGAGGCGGGCGGCGCCGGCCCGGCCCGCCGCGTGTATGCGCTGACCGACAGAGGTCAGCGCTGTCTTGATACCTGGGCGGATACCCTTGGTCGCCAATTGCGGGCAATCGAAGGATTCCTCGAGGAATACCGGGTGCTCCGGAATCGTTAAGGCCGGTTCGTGGCTCTTGTGGCTCTCGTGGTTCTCCTACGTCGGGGGCATCCACATGGACTCGGCAGGGCTGGGACTGCTGGTGCCTTGGATGGGCGCGCATGCTCACTCAACGAGAGTGTGGCAACGAGCGTTATTACCGTGACTTAGATCCCGGGAGTGCCGGTCCATCTTGTCCAGAGATGCTGTTCCCTTGGCTTTTCGGTGGCCGGATGATTGGGGCGAGCGCGAGCACACTGCAGGACAGCATCACGATCCCCATTGTACGGGGTTGGTAGCCGAGCCCTACCAGGGGGGTAACAGCGGCGGCAAATCCATACTGAAGCGCCCCGAGGAATGCCGATGCGGTTCCTGCGTGGTCGCGGGCGTGATCAACTGCCAGCCCGGTGGCATTGCCGATAATGAGGCCCTGGGCGGATGTAGTCGAGAAGAGTGTGATCAGCGCAGGAATCATGGGTAACTCCACGGTGGTGAGGATGAGCCAGGCGATGCTCCCAAGGACGAGGATAGTGGCGCCTATGCGCACTAGGTTCAGAGTCTTGACCCAACCCGCGAGACGCATCGAAACGGAGGTGGCCAGCATCATGCCAACCGAGTTGAGGCCAAAAATGAGGGAGTAAGTCTTCGCGCTGAGTCCCATGTGCTCCTGCAGAACAAACGATGAACCGGAGATGTAGGCGAACATGGTCCCGGAGCAGCCGATAACCGTCGCCAGATAGGCGACGTACGAATGGTCGCCGAGAACCACGCAGACTCCCTGGATAAGTTCCTTCAGACGGCCGGCTTGGCGCTTCTCCGGAGTCAGCGATTCGGGGACCGCGGACACTGACGCGAACAGCATGATGGCCATGGTCCCCGTGATTACCCAGAAGACACCGCGCCAGCCGGACCAAGCCGCTATCTGGCCACCAAGGACTGGTGCCAGAACCGGGGCGATGGCACCGACCGTCATGAGGACGTTCATGAGACGCACAACTGAAGGCCCTTTGGCCAGGTCTGCGATGATCGCGCGTCCGAGTACAACGCTCGCTGCGGAGGTGAGGCCCTGCACCAACCGCGCGGTGATCAGCACTGTGACAGATGGTGCCAGAGCGCATACCACGCTTGCCGCCAGGCACAGCGTGGTGCACACAAGCAACGGTCGCCGGCGGCCCACAGCGTCTGAAAGCGGGCCGACAAGCAACTGTCCCACGCCGAGACCAATCATGAATGCTGTTAGCGTGAGCTGCACCATCGTCGCGGTGGTGCTGAGACCTGCAGCCATCTGTGGGAAGGCAGCGAGGTACATGTCTGTACAGAGTGGAGGGATGAAGTTCAGCAATGCAAGCACCAGGACGAGCACTCCGCTGAGACGGGGCACACCGCGCTGCTTCAAGGATAGGGCGGACGCCTGGCTCAAAGCTCGGGATCCGTTCCCATGGAATCCTTTACTAAGCGGTCTGGCATGGTGTATGCAGCGGGTCCGATGAACTCTGTGCCCAGCAGCTGTTCGGCGAGTGCAAACTGTCCCACGCAGGACATGCTTGCGTCGAAGGCCCTTCTGGTCCTTGTGCTTACATGGCTGGTTGCTCTTGTGAGTTTCATCTCTTGCTCTTCTGCTATGAGGCCGCATAAATCTGGGCGGCGTCTAGGTCTTATAGCCCCAGTCAGATATCATGACATATACCGCACGTGACATATACCGCAGGAATGATCGTCGGATGGGCCACAGAACCGGCAAGACAGACGTAGACGAGCGAGCCAAGATTGGAATCGGTCCAGCCTACAGCAACAAGAGTTCTTCTAGTAGATGATCATCCTCTGATCCGGAGGGCGCTACGGGAGATTCTGGAGCAGGAACTCGACCTTGAGGTGGTGGGCGAGGCGAGTAACGGTCTAGAGGCTGTTCAGATGACCAATGACGCTCACCCGGATGTGGTCATTATGGACATCAGCATGCCGGTTATGAGCGGGGTGGAGGCAACCA
>CAZOJR010000113.1:0-2987 GCA_964580165.1 uncultured Gaiellales bacterium | reverse complement strand
GCAACCAAGCAGATCAAGGATGCTAATCCCCTCACGTTGGTGCTCATTCTCACCGTTCACACCGATATTGAGACCATCTTCAGGATCTTGCAGGCGGGCGCAAGCGGCTATCTGATCAAGTCCGTCTTTGGCCCGGAGGTGGTTCACACGATCCGTGCTCTGATGGATGGTGATGTTGTGCTGGCTCCCGGCGTGTCGCAGGAGGTCTTGAAATACGCTTTTCTCCACATGAAGGATCTTGCGAGGCCTACCCGGTTGGAGTCTTGCGAGAGGATCTCGCCGAAAGGACTGGAGATGCTCGTTTCTGCCGCCAAAGGCATGTCGAACAAGCAAATCGGCGCAAAGCTGGGAATCAGCGAAGCTACTGTCAAGAGCTACTTCGTGGATATCTTCCAGAATCTCAACGTCCGCTCCAGAACCGAAGCCATTTTCGTTTGCCTAAAATCAGGCATTCTCACCTTGGAGGATATCGGCTGAGAAGGAGTAGGGGATGGTTACACGAAGCTTTGTACCCTTCCCGGGCGCGGACTCAAGGTACATATTGCCGCCGGTAGAAAGGACTCTCTGCTCGATGCCGATGATCCCCAGCTTGCTCTCGCCAACAAGAAGGGCGAGTCGCTCGGGAGGCCGGAAGCCTATGCCGTTGTCCACTACCTCCAGCGTCATCAGATCTTCCCCGAACTCCAAGGTAACTCTGCCGCTCGTCGCCTGTGAGTGTCGCTGGACGTTGTAGATTGCCTCCTGCGCGACGCGGAAGATGGTGACCTCCGCGAGGTCGGACATCTCACACTCTTCACCCTCTATGAAAATCTCAAGGTGGCAAGTGCTCTGGCTGTTGCAGTTGTTAACGAGCCATCTGAGCCCTGAAACAAGTCCGAAATTATCCAGTATGTTTGGTCTGAGGTTCATACTCAGCCTTCTGAGATCGCTCATGGTTCTAAGCACTTCTTGCTTGATCCATTGGTTTCCGGTGATCTGCCTGGTGTCCGTGGTGGATGCCGCCAGAGAATCCGACTTGTTGGCGATCACCATGAGTGTCTGCAGGGTCTCATCGTGGAGCTCCTGGGCGATACGACCGCGTTCAGCCTCCTGTGTTTCTACCAGCTTGGCAAAATAGGCCTGCCGCTCTTGCTCGCGCTCGGCGAAGTTTCTTTTTTCGCTCTCACGCCATCGTCGCTCTCCATATACGACGGCCACCACAAGCACCGGGAGGAGCAACAGGGTTATGTTGATGACCATTCTCGTGCCGCCCCAGATGAGAAGGGTCGGAAGCACCCATATGAGCGAAAGGAGCCAGGCAAACAGGCCTCCCGCCCAGGAGAGCGCGAGTGAGCCATAGATGATCGGTATGAAGAACAGCACGCCAAATACCTGAAGTCTCAACTCCACGTCGAAGACGAGGTAGTCCAGCTTCGAGAGCCAGGAGAAGAAGCGCCAGAACCCGTCGGTGAATTGCCACTCTCGCCATGGCCACGCTTGGTAAATGAACAGCAGAATCGTTGACAGCGCGAGAACGATCCAAAAATGTGGATTCCCCGCGATCCTGCCGGTCAGCGAACGGAGTCTATCCATGCCGGTCCCAGTCGTCATTGTCCAATTGTCTCAATATGGGTCCTATTCCGCCAACTGATGGATTGATCTATCCGCCTGGTCAGATGCTTATCCACCAAAGTTGACCAACCATCGTTATGGAAAATCGTCGGAGCAGGTTGTACATAAATACAAGGGCAGTGGCCTGCGGTGCCTGTGCGGCCGTGTACCAGGAGCGGCTTACAAGGTGATGAGAAGGCGCATGCCCGTGTTGTCGGCGCTTCGTGTCGGGTCGTTGCCGGCTGTGTTTATGCGGTTTCTGCTCGGTGTGGCGCGAATCGAATAAGGCAACGCGGAGAGGAAGCTCTGCGGGCTCGGCAGGGGACGCCGGTGGAGATGAGCGAGGGAAACTCGCCACTAACAGGAGGGAATAGCTGTATGAAACGTAAGTGGTTGGTACTGCTCCTTGTCGCGGTGATGTCTATGTCCATGGCCCTGGCAGGCTGTGGAGACGGATCGACCGAAGACACCACTACGACCGCGGGTTCTTCTGCCGATACCACCGTGACAACGGAGGCTTCGGCGGATACCACCGACACGACCGCCACTGAAGCCAGTGGGGAAGCTACAGTCCTACGACTTGCCGCGGTCGATAACGAGAATGGCTACATGGGTGAAGCAATCAAGACGTTTGCTTCCGAACTGGAGAAAAGAACCGAGGGGCGCTACAAGGTGGAAGTTGGTTGGTCCTGCTCTCTGGGCGGACCGGGGGAGTACTTCGACAGTGTCGTCAATGGCCTGATCGATATCGCGTATTTCATCCCCACCACCATGCCCGGCGTGTTCCCTGAGGCCGATATGTTCGCGCTTCCCTGGGTTCTTCCGGATGCCGGCATTGCCACTGAAGCGCTGCAGACGTTGGTGGAACAGGGTTATGGCATGGACGACGGCATGTCTGCCGTCAAGTTCTTGAATATCCATATGGGTCCCGGTCACGTCCTTATGACCAACAAGGAGGTCGACTCCATCGAAGACTTCGCCGGGATGAAGATCATCACCGGGGGCGAGATGCAGGCCGCTGCTATGACGGCTATCGGCGCTACCCCGGTCTCTTTCGACCAGTCTGAATTCTACGGAGCCCTCCAGAAGGGTATCGCCGATGCCAACTACAACCCATGGATTTCCGTCGCGCCGTGGAACCTGCACGAAGTTATCAACTATGTGCTCGAGACAAACATCGGTAACGTGTTCTGCGGGTTCATCATGAACCAGGATGCGTTCGACAGCATGTCGGCGGAAGACCAGCAGATCGTGGACGATATCGCGGCCGAGTACCTGACCGACCTCATAGTCCAGGGTTACGGCAACGTGACAGACGCCGGTAAGGAGGCGTTCCTGGCGAAGGGCGGTACTGTACTTGAGATGTCCGACGAAGACCTGACGTTTGTGGACGAGGC
>CAZOJR010000112.1:0-7032 GCA_964580165.1 uncultured Gaiellales bacterium | reverse complement strand
CCGATAACGGAGTCGGGATCTTGGAGAAACCTTTCACTCCCGATGCCCTTCTTTCCCAGATTAGAAGGGTCTTGGATTCCCATGATAAAGGAGTAACAGGAACAACCGAGTCAGGTCGAAACTAGGCGGCACTCAATCAACCCCAGCGAGGGACTCACGTGCCAAGACCAATATGCCGATATTATCGACAGCGCCACCATCTGGGGACCAAGAATGGATAGCCTTCTGCACACCGACGCCGCTGTTGTGATCATTGATGACGAACCAAGCGTGGTTCGCTTTCTCACCCGCACCCTACAGTCGGCCGGCTATGGGTCCATCCGTTCCTTCACCGATCCACTTGAGGCTTCGGCCTACCTCGCTTCGACCGATCCCGATCTCATTACGCTCGATATCTGCATGCCGGGACTGGATGGCTACGGCCTGCTTGAAGCGCTCAGGCAGAAGCGCTCTCCCGACACCTTCTTGCCCGTCATCGCCATCAGCGCACTCGATGACTTCGAAGCCCGGACAAGAGCCATAAAGGCCGGAGCCAAGGATTTTCTTGTGAAGCCCGTCGAGGTTGAGGAACTCCTTCTCCGCGTATATGTGTTACTTGACACTCGTTTCTTGGAGCGCAGACTTAGGCAGGACTATGCTCTTCTTGAGGATCAGATGCGAGAGCGCACGTCCGAGTTGGGTAACGCGCACTTGGAGACCATCGAACGTTTGGCCCGGGTGGCCGAACTTCGAGATGACGCCACCGGCAAACACACCTATAGAGTAGCCCGTCTAAGCGCCCTTCTTGCTCAAGAGTTGGGGCTACCCACAGAAGAAGTGGCTCTCATCATGCGCGCCGCCCCCCTGCACGACGTGGGCAAGATAGCCGTCGAAGACGACATCCTTCTTAAGAAGGGTGGCTACTCTCCCGCGGAACGGGCCGTTATCCAGAAACATACCCTCTGGGGCGCTCATATCCTGAGCGGAGGACGTTCCGACCTCATGAACATGGCAGAGCAAATCGCGGCCTCTCACCACGAACGCTGGGATGGGAATGGCTATCCCTACGGTCTCAAGGGAGATGAGATCCCCCTCCCCGCCCGGATCGTTGCGGTGGCCGACACTTTCGATGCCCTTACCAATGTCCGTCCATACAAGCCGGCCTGGTCGGTGCCCGACGCGTTGGCAGAGATCAAACGGGAGCGAGGCTGGCAATTCGATCCTGAAGTAGTCGACGCCCTGCTGCGCATAAAACAGCGAGAGCGCACGATACTCATGCCGCCGGCGGCGTCATCAGCAGCTGCGGTTTGAACCGTCTCGGATCCGCACTGGCCTGAAGCCCATACGCGTAGCAGAGACCCGTCCCCGCGCTTGCGATAGAATCTTCGTTCTCCTTCTTCTAGCACAAGTGGGCCGGTGCACTATGGGAAACGAGGCCATGCGTCTGATGCCGGTATGAGAGATTCAAAACGCACATCGCGGGTCTTCACCGGCTGGTACGTACTTGCCGCATCGTTCGTCATCCTCTTCTTGAACGCGGGAAGCCGCTACATCATCGGTGTCATGGTGAAGCCCATGGCTACCGAATTCGGCTGGAGCCGCGGTGCGATATCATCGGCAATCTTCCTCAACATGGCCGTCTACGCCGTCGCGGTCATCGTTACCGGCCGTCTATATGACCGTTACGGCCCTAAATGGGTGATTGCCGGATCGACGGTTCTTTTCTCGGCCGGCTACGCGCTCATGGCCACCATGGACTCCCTATGGGAGTTCATGGTGTACTTCGGGCTCCTTAATGCAGCCGGCCTTGGCGGCACCACCATACCCATCTTCGGGTCCATCATCGGCAACTGGTTCGAGAAGTGGAGGGGCTTGGCCGTCAGCCTTGCTCTTGCAGGAAATTGTTTCGGCCAATTTTTCCTCATCCCGATCTTCTCGGACATGATCGTCATCTCGGGATGGCGGAGTACCAGCTTCTGGATCGCCGTGGTCTCTTTAGTCGTCAATCTGGCTCTGGCGTTCGGCGTAATCCGAGGCGATCCGAAGGATTTCGGCCTGCGGGCCTTCGGGGGGCGTGGCCTGGAACAGCCGGAGCACGAGGAGTTTGAGCGGAAGCCACCTGCAGGCAAATCACACTCCGTCCCCGCTCCGGCACAGCTCCGCATCACCACTGTCGAGCGAGATCTCACTCTCTCCGAAGCCATGCGCACCCGTTCGCTGTGGCTCTTCACCGTGACAATGTTCATATGCGGAAGTGCAGACTCACTCGTCACGACTCATCTGGTGCCGATGGTCACCGACTACGGCATCTCCGATACGGTCGGAGCCGATATGCTGGCGTGGCTTGGCCTTCTGAGTCTCGCGGGAATCCTGCTGGCCGGTCCCGCTTCAGACATCATCGGTAACAAGATGCCCATCGCCATAACCTTCGCCCTCAGAATCGCGCTGTTTGTCATGCTACTGCGGCTCAAAGGGTCGATGCCGTTCTGGGTCTTCTCCTTGGGGTTCGGGTTCACACTGCTCGTTACCGCTCCGCTCACTCCAACGCTCGTCAGTGCGCTCTACGGTGTTACCCACATTGGCTTTATATCCGGGTTCATAACAACCATCCACATGATTGGGGGAGGACTGTGGGCTTATTTGGGAGGCGTCATATTTGACAATGCTGGGAACTACGACCTCGCCTTTCTTGTCTCGGCCGTCATGGCTGGTGTAGCTTTTGTCTGCACACTTTTCATCCGTGAGGAGCGCCATTCCCCACCGAGCAGGCAGATCGACCACTATGCTGTCATCCAGCCGGTCCGGTCGAACCTATGATCGGAGACAAGAGACCGCGCCTGAGTACCGGCAATGCCAGAAGGGAGCAGCCATGACGCCGCCGATCGCCATGTTCGAATCTCGGGAGAAAGGCCTCCCCCTTTTGCGTAGAGGCAAGGTGCGCGACGTCTACAGACCCAGCGATGAGCACCTATTGATTGTCGCCTGCGACAGAATCTCGGCCTTCGACCATGTGCTTCCCACTCCCATTCCCGACAAGGGCAGAATTCTGACTCAGATCTCCAATTTCTGGTTCGACAAGACTTCTCACCTGGTCGCGAACCATATCGTCGACCCCAGCCCTGGTCCGGAGTGGTACCCCGAACTCGACTGGTACTACGACGAGTTGAACGGACGAACGGTCCTCGTGCGCAGTACGCGCCCCCTGGTGATAGAAGCGATCGTGCGCGGATATCTGTCCGGCTCGGGATGGAAGGAGTATCAACAACTGGGAACTGTCTGCGCCATCCGTCTACCGGAGGGACTAACGGAATCTGACCACCTTCCGGAAGCGATCTTCACCCCTTCAACCAAGGCTCGATCGGGTCATGACGAGAATATCTCGTTCGAGCAGGCGACCGCTCTGGTTGGAGCAGGCATGGCCGAGCAGGTACGAGAACTCAGTCTGGCCCTTTATCGATTCGCTGCCGATTACGCGCTCACAAGGGGAATTATCATTGCCGACACCAAGTTCGAATTCGGCACCTTGGACGATGGCCGTCTCATCCTGATCGATGAGGTCTTAACTCCTGACTCGTCGCGTTTCTGGCCCGCCGAGTCGTACGAACCGGGCCGGCCGCAGATGAGCTTCGACAAGCAGTACGTTCGGGACTACCTCGAGACCATCAAGTGGAACAAGGAGCCGCCCGCCCCGGCGCTGCCCGACGAAGTTGTTGAGAAGACTCGAGAGAAATACTGGGAGGCCGTGCACCGCCTGGTCTCGTAGGTACACAGATCAGACAACCTTGCCGGCGCCGAGCTATCGGGCGGGAATGCGCGAAGAGAGGCTGGGAAAATCCCCAACCTCTCTCACTCTCTCATTCCGACTTGGTTACTTCGCTCCAGTCTGAGGCCACGATTTCCCTCCACCTCTCGTTCCATACCGCGCCCAACGCCAGAAGTGCATCGTACAGAAGAACGACGGCGAATACGAACATGGCTACGGCCTCGACGTAGTAGAACGGGTATAGGGGAATCAGTAGAACACTTGTGACGGCGCCTTTATCCATTGCCGATTGCGCCTGCAGGATCGCCGCATAACCCACCGCCCCCGCCGTAGCCGCCGACAACAGTCCCATTAGACCATACACGATAAACTTGCTACCGCTAGGTAAGTATTTGATGAACAACGTCATGTTGATGTGAGTCTTCTTCGATTGTCCATAGGCAAACGAAGCCATGACGGTGCACAACAGCAGTACTTCCGTTATTTCATATGCTCCGGTCACAGGCTTGGTGACCGCTTTAGTCAGCAAAACATCAGCCACGTTCAAAAGCATGATGGCGAGAACGCCTGCATAGCTGACCATGCTTATCGCCAAAGTTACCCTGTTAACTATCTTTCCGAATCTAATCATGATCTTCTATTCCATCCTCATAGCAGATTCGGAAGAACCATGACAATGTCAGGAAATAGATACAGTAATACTATTCCGATCAAGATTGTGATCACAAACGGAAGCGCGCCTTTGTAGATCGTACCAAGCGGGATATCTCTCGCTACCCCCTGAATGATGAAGCAGTTTAGGCCGACCGGAGGCGCGATGGCTCCTAACTCCATAACCAGAATGATATAGATGCCGAACCATATGAAGTCGACCCCGTAGCTCGCAACGATGGGCAAGAAGATGGGCACCGTCAGCATGATCATCGGCAACTCGTCCATGAGCATGCCGAGAATGATATATACGATGGTCATAAGCAGCAGCACCACACCGAACGACACGTCCATGGATTGAAAAGCGTCGGCCAGCATCATCGGCATTTTGGTGATAGCGAGGAAGCTGGAGAATACGCTGGCGCCAATGACAATCAGGAAAGTCATGGCGAAAGTGGTCACCGTGTCCCGCATGGCGGCCTTGAAGGTATGCCAATTGAGCCGCCGGTTCACCAACGTAAGCAGAATCGCAAGAAAAGCGCCAATTGCAGCCGACTGGTTCACCGAGAAGAACCCGGAGAACATACCGCCCAGTACGGCGCCAAACAGCAAAACCACGCCCCACAGCCCCTTCAGCGACGAAAACCTTTCTCTCCAGGTGGCCTTGGTCGGGGCGGGCGCCCAAGAAGGCTTCATCTTCACCATCACCACAATCGTTATGATGCTGAGGATGGCCATCATGATGCCCGGCAGAATCCCGGCGATGAACTGCTTACCTATGGACTCCTCAGCCATGATGCAGTAGATGATCATCGGGGTACTGGGGGGTATGAGGATTCCCAGCGTTCCCCCCATGGCTATGGAACCCGTAGACAACCTGTCAGCGTAATTGTGTTTGCGCATCTCGGGAAGAGCTATCGTGCCCATGGTCGCGCACGTGGCGGCACAGGACCCACATATGGCGCCGAAACCGGCGGACGCGGCTATCGTGCCAGCCGCCAGACTGCCCGGTAGGCGCGAGAGCCAGCTATGCCCGGCCTTGTAAAGATTGCTCGACAAACCGGCCTGGTAGCCGAAATTACCCATCATGATGAACAGCGGTATGACAATCAAGGCATACGTACTCGCCTGAGTAGCGGGAACTTTGCGCAGCATGCCGATCGCAGCCTCAGGATTGAGTACCACCGCATAGCCGACAAAACCTACCAGCAGCAGAGCAAGGCCGATATTCATGCCCAAAAATATGAGCACCAAAAATATAAGCACCCCTATGATGCCTATGACTGCGGCCGACACGGAAATGGCGTCCTTTCGATCTGCCCAAGAAACCGGCAAGGAACAGTGCGACCAAGCACAGACAGGTCCCGACCGGAGATCGAACTCCGGTCGGGACCTCTACTCAACTCAGCCGGGAATTGCTCGAAATCACTCGGCGTATCCCTGTGCGATAGCAATGGCATCGGCCATATAGGCCGCCGCATCGAATCCATCGATTGTGATAGTCGCAGGCCATGCGGCAGAGACTTCGTCAGCGGCCGCTTGGAAGGCCGCAATGGCTTCGGCGGTCGGTGTGACCCAAGTACCACCCGCATCGGCTATGGTCTGATGGGCTCCGGCAGCTGCGTCGCCGAAATCCTGGGCGGCGGCAAGAGAACCTGCCCGTCCGGTCGAATCCTCGATGATCTTCTGGTACTCAGGCGGCAAAGAGTCCCACTTATCCCAGTTCATGACCAGGCCGAACGCTCCATCGTACAGCGGCATATCGGTGAAGTAAGTGGCGATCTCTTCGAGTTTGAAATTCGTAATACCGGCTGGTTCGAAAACATACCCGGTGATATTCCTCTTCGATAGAGCTTCGTACATATCCGGGGGAGCCATGACGACAGGGCTGGCGCCCAACGCCGTCACCAGATCGGTGATTGGACCAGCGGGGGTGCGCATGACCAAGCCCTTGAGATCATCCGGAGTCTCGATGGGCTTGTCTATGCAGCAGAAAATCATGCCCGGGTTGCCGTACAGGTTCAGCAACTTGTACTGGGACCACTCATTCTGCAGTTCTTCGTACTTGTCGTATAGATCCCAGAGAGCGTTGGTGCTGACCACCGCGTCACCAAAGCCGATCATGGGGATGGTGGTGACATCGGTCAGGGGAAACTGGCCAGCGTAGAACGAAGTGAACACCCAGCCGATATCCACAGCGCCGGTCTCGACCATCTCCCCCACATCGGCGGCCGCAGCCAACGAACTACTGGGGTAGATGGTGATTTTGACATGGCCGTCGGTGGCCTCGGAGATCGAGTCCGCCCACGCCTGATAGAACTGGCCGTTATTCGATGTCAATGGATCATGCATAGACAGAGAGAACTCAAAATCGCCCAGATCGTCGCCACCATTTCCGGCCGTTGTATCCGGCGCAGAAGTGTCGGTAGAGGGAACGGCTGTTGTGTCAGTGGAGACCCCACCCGTCGTGTCGGTAGAAGCATCGTCGTCCCCACAGGCTACGAGCGACAGTGCCAAGACCAACATCGCAAACGCGAGAAAGCAATAACGCAATTTCTTGGATTTCACAATGTTTCCCTCCTGAAAAGATTTGGTCCGCTCGATTCTGCGGGACCTCCCCAATAGATGCAACTCTAGTG
>CAZOJR010000111.1:2878-7144 GCA_964580165.1 uncultured Gaiellales bacterium | reverse complement strand
TGTCGGACCCTGTTCAAACTTCTCCTGTATGAGGGCACCCGCTTGTTGCGAAGGCGCGTTTGGGTTGGAGAAACTGCCCGTGAGAACATCCTCGAGAAAAGGCATAGCCAGCACACTGACCGCAAGTAGAACGATCCAGACGCCAATCACGATCCATCTGAATCTATAAGAGAACCTGCCGATTGCTTCAAACATGACGGTTACCTCGGTTTGGGTGCCGTTAGGAGAGCAACGAACGCTTCGAGTACCCGGCGGGGCTCGGCCGAGACTTCATCCGATACTTCTGTGAGATCTATACCCCCAATCGACACCATGCCGTGCACCAAGGCCCAGGTGCCGTATGCCATTTCGGCCGCCGACAGACCACTGCCCGGAGAAAAAACACCCTGTTTCATCCCTTCGCGGAAGGTCTCTCCGATGAGCCGGGCCGCTCCTAATCCGAGAGCAACCCCACTTGAGGGAGGCAGCTCCTGCGATGTGGCTTGGAGAATGCAACGCAGATCCATGGGGTTATCATGCGCGTAGTCCATATATGCAAGGCCCAACTCCACCACGCGCCGCTCTGGTGAAAGGCCGGAGGGAACCCTCCGCAGATAGGCATCCAACCGCTCGAAGGACTCATCGAAGAGCGCCGCCACGATCTCGTCACGACTAGAGAAATACGTATATAGAGCCGCCGGGCTGAAATCGGCCCGGCGCGCCACTTGTCTTAGGGTGATCGCCTCCGGACCGACCTCGAGCAACAGCTCCCGAGCCGCGGTTAATATCTCCGCTCGGGTACTCAGCCGGCGGCGGTCGCGCCGTGAGAGACGAGGCTCCACATCCACCTATACTCCACCTCAATCCGAACATAGATCGTTTTGCCAACAATGCCCGGTTTTGCGAACACTGTTCGATATGCATGGTACTCCTACGCGACGAGCGGGGTCAAGGTCCTGTACAAAGCTCCGAGCATAAGGAACCCTGCCTTGGAGACGATAAACTGCAAACATGCGTATTCTGCGAGTTCCAAGTCTATTTACCCTTCTTGATCCAAGGGAATCCACGTCCGTGCGCCCGGGATGTGTCCTCGCAGTTAACCTTCTGGCTGCCTGGCTGGCAGCTTTCATGACCACCTCGATAAACATCGCCCTCCCGTCCATTCAAACCGAGTTCCATTTAGGTGCCGTACCTCTCGGCTGGCTACCGCTTGGATACGTCCTAGCATCAGCCGTCTTTCAACTACCCTTTGGGAAGCTCGGAGACCGGCTGGGCAGACGTCTAGTTTTTCTCGCCGGGCTTGTCGTGTTTGTCTTCAGTTCACTAGCTCTGGTGTTTGCCGGTTCATATGCTCCTTTGATGATCTTCCGCGTAGCCCAGGGCATTGGGTCGGCTATGATGTTCAGCACGTCCATGGCCATGGTGACACTGGCGTATCCTCCTCAACGGCGAGGTTGGGCCATGGGTCTGAGTGTAGCCGCCGCCTACCTGGGCCAGACAATGGGACCTTTGTTGGGCGGCGTTATCGTATATAACATCGGGTGGCGCAGCCTATTCTTGATTGCCGCGTGCATCGGCTTGTTCAATCTCGTTTTGGATCTGTTGCTGCTGCGGCGCGCCGAATGGAGAGGAACCCGGAGCGCCGGCTTCGACTGGGCCGGATCCGCGATCTACGCCGCGGCTCTCTCAGCCTTCCTCCTTGGACTTTCCTGGATGCCTCTAGTTGAGGGGCTGATCCTTTGCATTGTGGGGTTTGCAGGACTGATCTTCTTCATCTGGTGGGAAAGCCGGGCTCGCAGTCCGATAGTGGCATTCACGGTCTTCCGCCACAACCGGGTCTTCATGCTCTCCAATCTCACCGCCCTGATCAGTTACTCCTCGGTGTGGGCCATGACCTATCTAATGAGCCTCTACCTGCAATTCATAAGGGGTCTCAACGCTCAGACAGCCGGCCTGGTGCTCATTGTTGGAGTAGCCCTACAGTGTCTGATCTCACCATTCGGTGGACGCGTATCGGACCGAATCGAACCTCGGTGGGTGGCATCCGGAGGCATGGCCCTATGCGTGATTGGACTCCTCCTTTTCAGCTTCATAGGCAATGAGACACCCTACTGGTATATCGTCCTTGCGCTCGCTTTTCTTGGACTCGGCTACTCCTTCTTCTCGGCGCCCAACCAGAGCGCGATCATGGGCAGTGTGGAGCAACGTCTCATCGGATTTGCGTCTGCCAGCATTGGCACCGTAAGGATGGTCGGAATGGCGATCAGTATCGCTGCGGCCACACTGTTAATGGCGCTTATCGTTGGAAGGCACGACATACAGCCCGCCGACTATCCCAATTTGCTGACGGCTATACGCACCATTTTCGGCATTTTCACCGGACTGTGCGCGATCGGCGTGATAGTGTCTCTAGCCAGAGGCAGGATGCCCGGGGATCAGACCGACGATGAGCATCCACCTGCCCCGGGAGAACCGTGAGACTCCCCCGCTGGGCACGGAGACCACCGAGCACTGCCACCCGCGCCGCCTGGCTGCAATGTCTACCAGATGGTCATCGAATCCAGAAACAGGCGGCTGAAGTCGGATCGGGTCGCCGGTCGCGGAGATAGCTTGGTAACCCTGTGCTGGGGCAACACTCCTTCGACCAGCGCATCCACATCATCGGGCGTATACCCAACGGCTCGGAGACCATTCGGCATACCGGCCTTCTTCATGATCTCGGTAACAGCCTGAGCGATAATCTCCCCGGCATCATCTGGCCCCGCTCCACGGGTATCCGCACCAATAATCTCCGCCGCTCGAAGAAACATGACCGGGTTCCCCGGAGCCATAAAACGGAAGGCTGCCGGCGCTCCCAGGATTACTGCCATGCCATGGGGGACGAGGGCATGATCTTGCGGATAACCCTCGGGCCGGTAATCACGCACCAGCCCAGATATTGGATACGACATCCCGTGGGGAAGAGTCACTCCGGCAGAGCCGAAACCTATACCGGCAATTGTCGAAGCCAGAATCATGTTGGTCCGCGCTTCGTCGTCATTCGGATCTGACATCGCCCGCATCATGTACTTCGACCCTATTTCTGCAGCCTTGGCTGCCCAGATGTTACTGATGGGGTTGGCCCCTTGATACGCGGGTCTTGTGCGCGGACCATCCGGAGCTTCACGCCGGTCAAAGGGCAGAGCCGTTAACGATTCGATGGCATGTGAGAACACATCAAGCGCCGTACACGCGACAGCCATCCTGGGTAGAGTACGAGTGTTGTCAGGATCGACTATGCCCAAACGTGGCCGAAGAGCCCTGTGCGCGATCCCGGTTTTTGCATGCAACTCCGAGTAATCGAAGATCGCCACCCCAGTGGTCTCACTACCTGTGCCGGCTGTTGTGGGTATGGCGATAAGAGGTTTGAGATCTCCGGGCACCGGCCGTGCCTTACCAATGGGTGCGTTAACGTAGTCGAGAAAGTCGGCCGGATACGTCGTGTAGAGGTTGGCAACCTTCGCGGTGTCCATCGTAGAACCGCCACCAACCGCTATGTATCCATCGAAACCACCTCTAGAGGCAAAAGCGATGGCCTCCTTGAACGACACATCGTTTGGCTCGATCCGCACCCCGTCGAATAGTGTCGCGTCGATGTTCACCTTTCCAAGAGCATCCATGACGACGGATACGGGCTCAGACGCTGCAAGATTGGAGTCAGTCACAACCATTACCCTGCGCGCGCCCAGATCCCTCATGTCTGAGCCGACCTCGCGAGTCGCCCCCGCGCCGAACTTGATGCTCGACGCATCTATCGTGAAGACGGTCTCAAAGGTCATTTCAACCTCCATCGTTCTATCTCGGGGGCAGGTGGGATCGACCTGTATATTGTAGAACACACGGAATCACCGCCGCGCACCGAGTGGTCCTTTGGTGAGATGGCGGAGAGGGAATCCATGGGAAGCGTAACTCCAGACAGGGCTGCGCCCCACGACATCATGAGGCTTAGCCTCATGATGTCGTGGGGCGCATGGCCGCTATACGCCGTTACAATCCCAGATATGCCTTGCGCACATGATCGCTTTGCCGGAGGAACGAGCAGGCGCCTTCCAATGCAAGACGGCCGTTTTCCAACACATATGCCCGATCTGCAATCGCAAGAGTCTTTCGCACGTTCTGCTCCACCAAGAGAATGGTAATCCCCTCGTTGTGAAGCGACCTCAGAATCTCGAAAACCTCAGAGACCACGATCGGCGCCAAACCGTTAGAGGGCTCGTCGATAACCACCAGCTTTGGTTTGGACATCAA
>CAZOJR010000111.1:0-2868 GCA_964580165.1 uncultured Gaiellales bacterium | reverse complement strand
CCCATAGCAAGCATTTGCTGCTCGCCACCGCTCAATGTTCGCGCAAGCTGTCCCGCACGCTCCTCAAGACGGGGAAAGAGTTTGAAGATCCACTTCATTGTCTCGCGGCGTTCTTTCCAAGAACGCCGCGGATATGCGCCCATTTCCAGGTTTTCGCGTATAGACATGTCGGTGAAGAGCTTACGGCTCTCGGGAATATGAGAAAGCCCGAGGTTCACTATGTCATCGGCGTTCATCTTGTCTATCCTCTTATCGAGGAAGGTAATAGTGCCCGACGATGCCCTAATCACTCCCGAGATAGTCTTGAGGAGAGTGGTCTTTCCGGCTCCGTTCGCCCCAACCAGAGCGACAAACTCGCCTTCTTCAACCTTCAGGCCCAGATCCCAAAGAACCTGTACCCTTCCATATCCCACGTTGAGACCTTCAATCGCCAGCATCACACTCATCCTCTTCGCCAAGATAGACCTCGATCACCTGTCTGTTCGCTGCCACTTCGGCAGGTGTTCCTTCCGCGATCTTCTTTCCATAGTTGAGCACGATGATACGGTCGCTGATCTTCATGATGGCCTGCATGACGTGCTCGATCATGATGACGGTAATACCCCGGGACCTGATTTGAGTGATGTCCTCCATGGCCTCTGCCACTTCAGTAGAAGTCAAACCCGCCATCAACTCATCCAACATGAGAAGTGTCGGCTGTGTGGCCAGTGCTCGGGCGAGTTCAAGACGCTTCTGCTGGGCCAGTGTCAGGTCCTTGGCCGGTACGTTCTTGAACGGCGTCATGTCGACAAACTCGAGTGCCTCTTCAGCTCTGCGGAGAGCTTCCGATGCACTCGTGCGCGAACCTATTCCAAAGAGCGAACCCACCATGGCGTTCCGCAGTGCCGGAAGGTCGCCGAATATCTTGACCGTTTGGAAGGTACGAGCGATGCCGAGACGGCAGATCTTGTAGGCTGGCATACCCGTGATATCTCGACCCCTGTAGCGAATTTTGCCGGAGCTGGGCGTAAGCGCAGCAGAGATGAGGTTGAACAGGGTCGTCTTGCCGGCGCCGTTCGGGCCTATGAGTCCGAGGATCTCCCCCTCGTCGACATGAAAATCGACATCGGAAACAGCAGCGAGGCCGCCGAAATTGCGCGAAACGCCTTCACCTTCAAGCAGGTGCACGGGCACCTCCTCTCAACCTGCGCCAGAGTTGCTGAATCAACCCAAGCACACCGTTGGGTAGGAACAGGATCGCCAGGATCAATATCGCTCCAAAGAGAAGCATATACAGATCCGGAAACCGGGTGAGCAGTAGTTCGCCGACATAGGTAAATATGGCGGCTCCGATCACCGGGCCGATGAAGTTCGACATGCCGCCAACCAGTGCCATCAGAACCGGCAGGAACGAGGCATCGAGGTTAAAGGCCACACCTGGATCGACGTACGCACGGCGTGTAGCAATAACCGCGCCCGCCATTGCCATGAAGATGGCGCTGATGGCAAAAATCATCACCTTCGTCCCAACAACATTGATACCGCTGTGAGCCGCAGCCTCCTCGTACTGGCCGATGCTTTGCAGTGCCAACCCGTGGCGGGAGCGTCTTATGATCACGGCAACAATCAAAGTCAGAACACAAATGGCCAGCATCGCGTAGAACACGGTCTCTGTCGGCTCGGTCTGAACAAAACGTCCGCGCGTTCCGCTCAGACGCCTTTCCACTTCTTGGACAACGCTGTAGATGAGCAGCACCAATCCGAAGGTGAAGATGCAGAAGTACACCCCGCGCAGCCGAAGGGTCAGCGCGCCCACAATCAGAGCAAGTATGAACCCAGCGACGCCCGCCATCACAATGATGACCACGAAGGGGATTTCGCCGCTGCATACAGCCGCCATGTAAAAGCCGAGACCATAGAACGCAGCCGTCGCCAGCGACATGTAGTTGGTAGGTGCGGAGAATATGACCCAGGCCACCGTCAGGATCGCAAACTTCATGATCTCTGTCAGCAGAGTGAGCAGGTAGCCCTGGGTGATGGTCGGCAACAGGGCCAGTAGAATAACGATGACCGCTGAGAGACCCAGGCCGACGTATTGCTTGGTATCTAGACTATTGGTCTTCATCTATTTGCCCAGCAGGCCCTTAGGCCGCACAACGAGGAGTAGGACGAATATTGCATAAAAGGCAATCGTCACCAATGACGGCCTGAAGTAGCTCACTATAGTGGCCACAAATCCCAGTATCATGCCGCCGGCTAGGGCTCCGCTAATACTACCCAACCCGCCCAGGACTACCACAATCATGGCATATACGGTGTATTGAAGTCCCATGCTTGTGGTGATGCTCTGATACACCATGCTGAGAAGGGTCCCGCTCATTGCAGCCATAGCCAGGCCGAGCCCAAAGCATATGGCAAGCACATTGTTGATGTTCACTCCCATGAGCCCGGCTGTTGTCGGGTCCTGGGCTGACGCACGGATTGCTTTGCCCAGCCGGGTCCTGGCCAAGAACACGTAGAACGCGGCGGCAATGAACACCACGAATGCCAGCGCAACCAGACGGTTGACCGGTATGCGTGCGCTGGTGATCGACGTCACCAGGTATGAGTATCCCTCGATATCCGACCCCCAAATCATTCTGGCGATGTTCTGCACCACATAGAGCAGCCCGAATGAGGCCAGCAGCGATTTGCCCTCGAAGACGTCCAGCGAAGGAGCAGACTTCATGAGCGTACGGTATAGGCTTTTGTGCAGAAAGAAACCTATAACGAACATCAAGGGGCCACTGGCCAGCAGAGTCACGAGCGGATTCACACTGAAGTTCGTGAACAAGCTGACCGTCATCAACAAGCCCACGCACATCGAGATCGAAGGCGAAGGCGAAGACA
>CAZOJR010000110.1:0-7202 GCA_964580165.1 uncultured Gaiellales bacterium | reverse complement strand
CTGAGGGTATGACCGAGTTCATCCTCCCGGCCCGGTTGGAACCCGAAGTGCACGGCAAGGTCGAAGAGGTGGCGTTGCAGGCTTATGCGGCACTGGGCTGCCGGGGCTATGCTCGAGTAGATATCATGATTGACGAGCGCGGCGTGCCCTGGTTCATGGAGGTCAACACGCTTCCGGGCATGACCGATACATCGGATCTTCCCGCCCAGGCTCGTGCGGCCGGTATCTCTTACGAAGAACTTGTGGAAACAATCCTCCTAACCGCCATTGCCTGATATGAGCACCGGGTGCTCGTCTGCGACTTGCAATGCCGCTGTGGGAGCCGGTTTTGTCGACATGCATGTCCACGCATTCCCGCCCGAGATGATTCGGGACCGCGACGCCTACCTGGACCGCGACGCCCGCTTCGGTGCTCTGCACCGCTCGCCGAGCGCGCCTATGGCGACTGCGGAGCAGGTGGTGGCACACATGGATACATGTGGAGTCGACATTTCGGTAATCGTTGGATTTGCGTTTGCCGATCAAGGTTTGTGCCGCATGTTGAATGACTATATTGTCGAGGCGGTGCGCCGATTCCCTGAACGCTTGGCCGGCATGGCTACTGTGGCACCCGGTGCACCGGGTGCCCGGGCCGAACTCGAACGATGTCTCGACGCAGGGCTACGCGGTTGCGGTGAGCTGGCCCCCGATGGGCGCGACTTCATAGAAGCGAAGCCCGGTGCCGGAAAGGGGCTGGTGGAGATCGCTGGATGTCTTCGTGAGCGCGGTTTGCCGCTTCTTGTACACGCGAGCGAGCCTCTTGGCCATTGTTATCCGGGCAAGGGACGGTTCACTCCTGAGGCCTGTTTTGCCTTGGCTCAGGCCTGCCCCGGGACCACGATAGTATTCGCACACATGGGGGGAGGCCTCTTTCTCTATGAGGCGATGCCGGAGGTGCGAAAAGTTCTGGCTGATGCCTTCTACGACAACGCCGCTGTTCCCTATTTGTATGGGCCGGAAATCTACGCGGCGGCCGTCTCGACCGCCGGACCGCAGAAGCTGCTCTTCGGCAGCGACTTCCCGTTGCTGTCTCCCAGCAGATATGCGGAAGGGCTTGAGCGGCTTAATCCAACGGAACGGGCGTTGCTGCGGGGGGAGAATGCCCGCAGGGTTTTTGGACTATGAACGGGCTGCCCGGCGAGAACCCGGAACTGAGGTTGATGCTCGAGGAGTTGCTGTCGGGCAAGAGGAATCTGGAGGAAACACTTCGGAAATTTAGACTGTTCCAGGTTTCCCAGGTCGGTGGGTTTGCCCGTCTGGACACCAATCGTGACCTGCGCAAGGGTGTGCCAGAGGTGATTTATGCCGCCCGCAAAGCCGACGATGAACTGGAGGCGATCGTACACCGGTGTTTGGTCGAGCGAGGATATGCCCTCGTGACCAGGCTGGAGCCGGACCGGGCGGAGATGCTTCGACGCTCCTTGAAGCCGGTAAGCGGCCCGGGAGACGATCCGCAGGACGAGCCGGTTTTCTCCTATCAGGCAAAGGCCCGTGTTCTTGCCGTGTATACGTCGACGTACACACGGCCGGGCGGACGGGGCTGCGTGGGTTTACTTACTGCGGGGACCTCCGACATCCCTGTAGCTGAAGAAGCGGCTCTCGTTATCGCGCACATGGGCTGCCGGGTGGAGCGCGGGTATGATGCCGGTGTGGCCGGTCTGCATCGACTGGTGGAACCGCTCACCCGGATATTGGATAACTGTGCGGGGGCTATCGTGGTTGTTGCCGGGATGGAAGGCGCACTCCCCTCCGTGGTGGCCGGCCTTGTCGATATTCCTGTCATCGGAGTGCCGACGTCGACCGGATACGGACTCGGCGGCGATGGCACTGCTGCGCTCTACTCGATACTGCAAAGCTGCTCGCCCGGTCTCGTCGCGGTCAACATCGATAACGGTGTGGGCGCGGGAGTGGCGGCGGCTCTCATCGCCCGGGGGTATGGCGGGTAGGCCAGTCTTCGCCACAGCGCTCAGGTGCCACAGCCTATGCCGCGGCGGACAGCATGGCCGGGGAGTGACCGGCTGCTGGTGCAGTTAACCGCCGGCGTGGGTCAACCGGAGATGGTGGTGAAGTCGGCGGGCGGAGCGGACCTCAATCCAAAGCGATGCTCGAGGTGGCCGGCTATTCGTTCCGCCGCATGGCCGTCACCATAAGGGTTTACGGCATTGGCCATCTGTTCGTAGGCGGACCGGTTTCTCAGCAACAAGAACAGTTCGCGCGCGATGGTCTCGCTGTCGGTGCCCACCAGGCGGGCTGTGCCTGCCTCAATACCCTCGGGTCGCTCTGTCGTGTCGCGCATAACAAGAACCGGTTTGCCCAGGGTGGGGGCCTCTTCCTGAATGCCGCCGGAGTCGGTGATTACCACGTCCACAGCTTTCATCAAGTGGACGAACGGCCGGTAGGACAAGGGCTCGGTGAATACTACTTGGCGTACCCCATCCAGCGCTCCGCGGAAGGTGCTCCTCACTACGGGGTTCAGGTGAATGGGAAAAATAAAGGTAGTCTCGGGCATCTGCTCCGACACCTGTTTGATCGCTCGTGCAACACGTTCCATGGGTGCGCCCCAACTCTCACGGCGGTGGACGGTGGCCAAGATTTTGGGGCCGGGGCGCTCCAAGGCTCGGGCGATCTTCGGCTCCCATGCCGGAGGTGTAGTGGCAGCGGTTGCCAAGAGGGCGTCTATGACGGTGTTGCCTGTCACGAGGATGTGCTCTGGAGGCGCGCCTTCGTTTAGGAGGGCGGCGCGCGCTGCAATGGTGGGAGCGTAGTGAACCTCGGCCAAGCGATCGGCCAAACGTCTGTTGATCTCTTCGGGATAAGGGCTGTAGATGTTGTCGGTGCGAAGCCCGGCTTCCACGTGTGCTACAGGAATCATGCGGTAGTATGCGGCCAAAGCGGCGGCGAACGTGGTGGTCGTGTCGCCGTGAACCATAACCAGATCGGGATTCTCGGCTTCCAAAATGGGGTCGATACCGTTCAGCACAGCTGAGGTGATGTGACCTAGTGACTGACGATCGCGCATGATTCTGAGATCGTGGTTCACTGGGATGCAGAAGTTTTCAACTACCTGGTCGAGCATCTCCCGATGTTGTCCCGTGAGACAGGTAACCACTCGGAATACACCGCGACGCTGCAGTTCCAAGACCACCGGAGCCATCTTGATGGCCTCGGGCCGGGTTCCGAATGTTATGAAGACGGTCCGGTCGGACACTGCTTCGGCCCTCCTCTTTTGCCTCGGCCCTCGTCTTCTTCCGACGGCAGGGCACACCGTGTGCACGATACACCCTCAAAGGGCGTGGCAGCCATTCCCAGGGCCGGACTCTAACCTAGGCCCGGGCGCGCGGCAAGCGTGGCGGCATGACCCACAGTAGGCAGCGCCAGGCTATTCCGATAGAATTCGGGAAGTTTGGTGCCCCGGCACAACTACTTGAAGGATGGTGGCGATGAGCCGCTTTCTCGATGAGCGAGGCCGTTTTTTCGGCAAGGTAAACGTAGTCGATGTGGTCGTGCTGCTGGTCATCGTCGCAGTGGTGGTATACGCCGTGGTCCGCATGACCGGGGACAGTTCGACCACGGTTCCTGTGAAAATCACTTATACGGTCGAGAGTGTTCGCAGGGCTACCGTTGATGCGCTGCACGTGGAGGGAACCATCCGAGACGACGGAGGAACCGTGCTCGGAGACGTGGTTAGCGTCTCGGTCAAGCCTACTATCGAAGAGTTCATGACTCCCGAAGGGGATCTTAAGGCCTTTGAATCCCCTGTCTTCAATAGTGTGGATATCGTTGTGCTGGGGGATGGCGTTCTCTCCGGCTCCACCGTTCGCGTCGGCAGTGTGCCAATGCGGGTGGGCAAGAAAGTGACCCTCGTGGGCCAGGGTTTTGAAGTACAGTCGGTGATAATGAACGTGCTATGGGGCGAGGAGGCGGTCAAATAGCGGGCGCGGCCTTGGGGCCCGGTAATGATGGAGGCGCGTCCATGAATGTCCTCACAAGTTCGCTCTTCTACCGCGCCGTACGGCGCGGTAGAAGCTGGATTACGACAGCGGCCAGCTGCTCCCTGGTGGGCCGCTTCTTCCTTGCTCTCGTCCAGACAGTGGTGCCCGTGTTCGCTTGCAGTGTGACCTTTGGGACACGGCACGCCGGAACCCACCGTTTGGCGCGCGACGGACATCCGTTGAGTGTGCTGGCTATCTCCCGACCGTATCTGTGGATGCGCGCTCGTCTGGGAGACGGTGCGGCCGGGCAGGCGGCGAGAATGTGGGAGTCTGAGATGAAACGCTCACGGTTCTCTCGGGGAGTCTGGGTATGGGTAGTCGGAGCCGGTCTGCTGGCCTTGGGGTGCGGACGCCTGGCGCTCTTGCTCGCGCGCGGGACGACCACCGTCGACGACACCGGCGTGGCTCTCGCCGCTCCGGGACTCAGGCTTGTCGCGCCGCTGATCGTTATCGTCGTGGGCATGTTGGTGTGTGCGGCTGGCCCCCGGCTGGTCCCTGCGTTTCGGAGCAGTCTTGCTGGCCGGGGGTTGGTTTTGGTAACAGGGGGGAGACCGTTGGGCGGAGGAGGCTCGTACGAGACGTCATCGGACAGGAGGCGCCTGCTCCCGGGCCGCGCGATCATAGGTCTGGCGGCGGTCTTGGCTGCAGCGGCGGGGATGGCGGCCGGTCTGACGATGGGGTCCGGGGCTCTGGGAGTGGTTGCTATGGTGGTGGTGGTCTGCCTGCTGGCGCTTCTGCTCCTGAGACCGGAAGCCATGCTGGTTATTGTTGCCGCCTTTCCTTGGCTGGACTGGGCAGCGCGCCGGATGCTGGGGAGCCTCGGACCGGCGTGGGATGACGCTCTTCTCCTTTTCTCAGTCGCTCTGTTGCTGTGGAGTGTTCTGTTGCTGCGTCGCGGAGAACTGTGGACTGTGCCCATTGCTCTTCCGGCGCTGCTGGCTCTGGGCGCTGCGGTAGGGTCGGTGGTTGTTCGCGAAGTTCCGGGGGACGTTGCCCTATTCGCCTTGCGGGTGCTATTCCAGCCCCTGCTTTTCTACTTTCTAGGCTTCCTCTTTCCGAAAGACAAGCGATGGGTGCAGGGGGCTGTGGCGGTGTTCATTCTGGCGGGCGTGGCTCTTGCCGCACATGGGTTGTATCAGTATGTGACCCACGCCCCTATGCCTGCTAGTTGGGTTGATGTGCGTGAGACCGATATCAGCACCCGCGCGTATTCGATCGTTCAGAACCCGAACGGTTTGGGGGCGTTTCTTCTGTTGAGCGCGTTGATATCCTTGGGCTTAGCTATGGCTTCAGGAGTGCCGAAGTCTCGGCGTGCATGGCTAGCGGTCGCCACCATCATTCAGTTGGGCGGGGTGGCGGTAACGTTCAGTCGGGGTGCTTGGCTTGGCTTGGGCGCAGGGATACTGGCGCTTCTCGTCCTGGGCTATCGCCGGTATCTGGTTCCTGTGGCGGCTGCCGGTGTGGTGGCCTGGTTCGTGATGCCACAGGCCTTCGTCAACCGTTTGGTATTCGCCTTCAGCTCTGCCTACATAACCAAGAGTCTAGCGGCCGGACGGCTCTATGTATGGAAGATGTCGCTGCAGCACATGGCTGCTCACCCCTGGTTCGGAGTGGGGCTTGGCACTTTTGGCGGGACCAGCGCGGTAACCTTCAGCTACGGTCGCCTATGGGTAGACAACTTCTACCTGCAGTTAGGAGCCGAAGGTGGTCTGATTCTCCTGGCCCTCTTCCTGTGGATACTGTGGCGTGGAGCGAAGGGCCTGGTCAAGGGGTACGGAACCGCGCGTGACCCGGCCATACGCGCGCTCTGCGCAGGTATGTTCGGTGCCTTTATCGCGGTAGCGGTCGCGAACTTCACGGCGAGCGTATGGGAGACGCTCATCGTGGGAGTGGGATTCTGGTTCATGGCAGGTCTGGCTACGTCTGCCGCTCTTCAGGAAAAAGCGGTGGAGGCCGGGGAAACCCTGGATGAGACGCTGTGCGAGGGGACACCGTGAGAACGTTGTGCGTGTTGCACGTCATTGGAGGAGGGGACACCGGTGGAGCCATGAGCCACTTACTGCCGCTGCTGTCGGCGCTCAAGCGGGCGGGTTGCGACGCGCATCTGCTTTGCTTGGGCGAGGGGGGGTTGGCTGAGGAAGCCAAATCCCGGGGGCTGTCGGTAACGGTGCTTCCCATGAGTGGTTCCCACGACCCCCGGGTGTTCGGGCCCTTGTGGCGTATCCTTCGCACGGGGCCCGCGGGGATGGCGGCGGCTGCGGGAATGGCGGGTGGGGCGGTAACGGCCGCGGAGGCGCTGGCCGCGAAAGCGCCAGCGTGGGCGTGGGACGTAGTCCACACGCACGGCATGCGGGCCAATCTGCCGGTGCGGATGGTCGTGCGGTCGGCAAGGAAGTGTCCCTGTCTCTTCACGACCGTTCACTCCGATCTGCTGCTCGATTATGAGTCTGCGCGTGTGGCTCGGCTCTATCAGCGTCTTGACCGGCTCACTCTCGGAACGGTCGATAAGGTAGTTTGTGTTTCGGATGCTCTGCGAGAGTTGTTGGTTGCTCAGGGATATCCTCGGAAACGGCTGCTGACCGTGCGTTCTGGTTTAGAGGGGGCGGGGGTGGCCGTCGGGGAAGGAGAAACACGAAGCGTGTTTGCCGAAAAAGCCGTAGACCATCTCCGAGTCGGAACGGTAGCCCGGCTTGTGGCGGTGAAAGACATCGACCTCATGCTGGAAATGGTCGCATTGCTGCGCCAAAAACATCCGGGAGTGGAGCTGATCATCGTGGGTGACGGACCGGAGCGCAGGCGCCTGGAGATGCTCGCCTCGGAGAGGGGGTTGACGGACGTGGTGCGCTTTGTGGGTAGCTTGGATGATCCCGGCCCGGTGCTGCGCAAACTGGATATCTACTTGGTGACGTCCGTGTTTGAAGGTGGAGTGTCGATGGCGGTGCTGGAGGCTATGGCTGCGGCGCTTCCGGTGGTAACGACTGCTGCCGGTGGGGTGGCCGAAGCGGTGGTTGACGGAGAGACGGGGTACGTGGTGTCGCGTGAGTGTGAGCGGGGCGCGCTGGCCGCTGCGCTGGCCGAGCGCGCCGCCGCCCTGTTGGACGACCCGGCTCTGCGCGAACGCATGGGCGCCGCCGGCGCCCAGCGTGTGCGCGCCCACTTCAGCGTGGAAGA
>CAZOJR010000109.1:5291-7236 GCA_964580165.1 uncultured Gaiellales bacterium | reverse complement strand
TCGAAGAAGAGCTTCAGATACTTCAAGGCGAGGCCATCAAGCTCGAAGAGCAAGCTGAAGAGAACCAGCGCCTCCGTGGCCTGCTCGATCTGCACCCGGATGAGGGAATCTACCCGAAGGGCACAGACTACACCTCGGCCCAGGTCATAGGTAAATCCCCGACGCGCTGGGAGTCCTGGATTCAGATCGACAAGGGCTCTGCCGACGGCATACGAGTTGGCCTGCCGGTAGTAGGAGCCACCCCTGTAGCCGGTGAATCTCTTGCTGGCAAAGGACTGGTCGGCAAGGTGACGGCTGTTACGGAGCATACCGCCCAGGTACAGTTGATTATCGATTCGGAATCGAGTGTGGCTGCGAAGATCCAAGGACCTCGTGCTGAGGGAATGGTTGAAGGCTCGGTTTCGGGAGATCTGATCATGGACTATGTGGACCGCGATATTGAGGTTGATCCCAAGCTGATTGTTGTCACCTCGGGCTATAGCGACATCTATCCACCCGACATTCCTATCGGGATTGTGGTCAGTGTAGGCGAAGAAGATGTGGACATCTACAAAGAGATCGAGGTCCAAGCCTTCGTTGATTTTCGTGTGCTGGAGGAGGTCATGGTGTTGATTCTCCCGGTCGAGACGACTACGACTACCGGTTCGGATGGTACGGAGCAGTAGGTGGGTCTCAAACAGTTGATAGTAGCCGGCAGAATCCTGCTCCTGATTGTCATTGCGGTGACGCTGCAGACTCTTGTTGTGTCGCAAGTGAGCGTTCTTGGCGTCACGGCCGACCTCTTTCTCATCTTCACAGTTGCAGTGGCGATCAGTAAGGGAGCAGTGCACGGCGCCATTTTTGGGTTTATTGCCGGCGCTGTTGCCGACATTGCCTTCATGCAAACGTTGGGGCTCCGTTCGCTCATTTACGTTCTTACCGGTTACTCTGCCGGCGTGCTTGTCCAACGCATGGGCACCGTGAATCCATGGAGCGTACTTATCCTGGCAGGGAGCGCTTCCTTTGGGGCCCAGTTCTTGTATGGATTGGCGCAGTATGCCATGGGTCCCCAGGGTGGTTTTATCACAATGCTGGGCACCCAGATATTGCCCGAAACGGTTCTTGACGCGTTGGTCGCCGTGCCGGTCTATCTTCTTCTGATGAAACTGCAGGTGCTTCCTGCCCCGCGTCCGGATTCGGGGACGGCTAGGAGCGGTGGACAATGATTCTTCAACCGGCCAAGAAAAAACGATCGCCCGAAGATGACTCGTTCATCGGGATGCGGGTTGGTGTACTCCTCATTATTGCTTTCATTCTCTTCGGAGTGCTGGCGTTTCGTCTGTGGTATCTGCAAATCCTGTCGGGCGATGACTATGCCGACTCGGCGACAGTAAACCGGGTACGCACGGTAGTGGTGGAGGCACCTCGGGGGGTTATCTATGACTGTAACGGCGAGATTCTTGTAGAGAACCGCGCGGGGCTCAGTGTGGGGATGCTTCCGATGGATATGTACGATCAGGATGATGAACCTGAGGAGTTTCAGGCAGAAATCTCCCGGCTGGCGGATTTGCTGGAAGTGCCCGAGGAAGATCTGCTGGCGGACTATGATCGGGCTGAGAATGATCCGTTCATGACATATGTGGTGGAAGAAGATGTGTCTGAGGAGACGGTCGTCGCTTATTTGAAGGAGCATGCCCAGGAATTCCCCGGAATCGAGGTGGAGAAGACCTTTCTGCGGCAATACCCATTTAAAGCTCTTGCGGCCCACCTGCTCGGGTATGTGGGGGAAATCTCCGGAAATGACCTCGATTTAGAGGAGTTCACAGGATTGACGGCTGGGGTCCATGTCGGCAAGGATGGGGTGGAGCGCACCTATGACTCCTACCTGCGCGGGACCGATGGATGGAAGACGGTCGAGGTGGACGCTGCCGGACGTCCCGTGGAATTCATCGAAGACGTAGCCGCC
>CAZOJR010000109.1:3606-5281 GCA_964580165.1 uncultured Gaiellales bacterium | reverse complement strand
GAAAATTCGCCCGTCAAGCGTCAGGAGAACTATAACCTGGTATTGACCATCGACGCCGAGCTTCAGCAGGCGGCGGAGGATGCCATCGTCGAAGGGATTCAGAGGGCCCATGCCGATGGATACACCACTGCGGCCGGTGGCGCGGTGGTGGCTCTCGATCCACGTACGGGAGAGGTGCTGGCCATGGCCTCCTATCCCAACTATGATCTTTCCCTCTGGGTCGGGGGTATTGCCACCGACAAGTACGCCGAGCTCACTGAACCTGAGGCAAATTCCCCCTTGTTCAACCGGGCCATAAATGGCCTCTATCCGGCCGGTTCTACTTTCAAGCCATTCGTGGCCACCGTTGCTCTCGAAGAAAACATAGTTAGCTGGGACACCATCATCCACTGTAACGGCAACTTCCAAGTCGCGGGGCAGACGTGGGACGACTGGAAGACAGAGGGGCATGGCGATCTGAATCTGGTGGCGGCCCTGGCGCAATCGTGCGACGTGTACTTCTACAATCTGGGGTACATGTTTTATCAGCAGACCAGCGCGGTGCTTCAGGAGGGGCTCCGTAAGTTTGGTTTTGGTGACCAGACCGGCATCGATCTGCCAAATGAAACCCAGGGTACCAGGGTTCCAGACAAGACCTGGAAGCGGGAAACGGGTGATACACCGGAAGAACAGGCTTGGAAGACGGGCGACGAGATCAACCTGTCCATAGGACAGGGCGACCTGCTCGTCACTCCGTTGCAGTTGGCCGTCGGTCTTTCGGCCATAGTGAACGGTGGCGATGTATGGGTACCGCACCTTGCCTTACAGATCACCGACTCTTCGGGGCGAATCGTTCACCAATTCACGAGCGAGAAGAACCAGGAACTCGAGGTGTCTGATGAAATCTTGAGCAAGGTTCGGAAGGGCATGCGAATGGTGACGTCGGATCCGTCGGGCACGGCTTACGATGCCTTTTACGGGTTCCCCGTCGCGGTGGGTGGCAAAACCGGCACGGCTGAGAAGCCTCCCGACGCTGACTACGCGCTCTTCATGGGGTATGCGCCCGCCGACGGCAACAGTGAGCCGGAGATCGTGGTAGCCGCAGTGATCGAGGAGGGCGGCCACGGCAGTTCAGTGGCGGCTCCTGTGGTACGCAGGGTCATGGAAGCATACTTTGGATATGAGCCGGGCGGGTCGGAAACCGTCCAGATGACGGAATAGGCTTCCGGGTGAATCAACCGGTCAAGATACTACAGGTAGCGCGCGAGCGCCGGCAGCCGCTGGGATTTTCCCTGGGCACATATCTGCGAAGTATGGATTGGGTTCTCTTGGGAGCCACGCTTGCCCTGGCGGTCTATGGCCTGTTCATGCTCTATTCGGCCACTCACGAAGATCCCACAATCTCCACGCCCTTCTACTACGTGCAATCACAGTCAATCGGCCTGGCCTTGGGGCTGGTGTTTCTCATTACTCTGAGCGTCGTTGACTACAGATGGTTCGCGCGCTGGCAGATGTATATCTACGGTTTTGCCTTGGTGTTACTGGTGCTTACCCTGCTCGTGGGAAGTGGAGAGGCGACCGTTGGGGCCAACCGGTGGCTCGAGTACGGAGTTTTTAGACTGCAGACCGCGGAGTTGGTGAAGTTCATGCTCGTCGTCTCGTTGGGAGCCGTTTTGAGCGAGGGGGTAGAGCTGCG
>CAZOJR010000109.1:0-3596 GCA_964580165.1 uncultured Gaiellales bacterium | reverse complement strand
CTGTATCGTCTATGTGCTCATCCCGGGAGTGCTCATCTTTCTGCAGCCCGATCTGGGGACGTCGCTGGTCTTCGTGGCCATTCTCCTCGTGATGTTGGTGGTCTGGGGAATCCGTCTGTCACATCTGGGTATCTTGATTGGGTCCGGCATCGTGGCTGGCGTCGTGGCCCTCCGAATCTTGCCCACCTTCTTTGGAATCAGTCTGCTCAAAGACTGGCAGCTTGACCGGCTTGAGGTGTTCTTGGACCCCGAGAAGGATGCCTTGGGGGATGGATACCAGTTAATCCAGAGCAAGATCGCGATCGGCAGCGGTATGTTCTCAGGGAAGGGCTATCTTCAGGGGACCCAGCATAACCTCAACTTTCTGCCGGAAAGACACACCGACTTCATCTTTGCAGTCATCGGCGAGGAATTGGGCTTCATAGGGGCTGGGTTAGTGATCTGTCTGTTCGCCGTCGTGGTTTGGCGGGCACTCCGGATAGCCCGGATGTCTCGTGATCTCTACGGAACCCTTGTCGCCGCTGGTGTGGTAGGGGTGGTCGTGTTTCAGGTGTTTGTGAACATAGGGATGACCATCGGGATTATGCCGGTTACCGGATTGCCTCTGCCTTTTCTCAGTTTTGGAAGCAGCTCGTTGGTAGTATTCTTGATGGCCATCGGGCTGCTGGAGAGTATCCACGTACACTCGGTGGCAGGTCAACCTAAATGAGAACCGTGAGCGTCGGTATTGCAGGGGGATAGTGAGTGGCCAAGTTGCCGTTGAACCTATCGAAAGCCATAGACGCGTGGAAAGAGGTATCTGCGAAGCCGGCACAATCGGCTGGGATAACTCTGGCGGGCGATTCGCGATTGGTGGAGATCGCTCAGCGTGAGTTCTCCTCTGGTGGTGTCATGCCGGCTACTTGGGTGCGCCCGGTGGCCGAGCTGGCCGGTCTATCGTCGGCTCCGGGTGAGATTCTTGTCGTTCTTGTAACGGTCGAGGGAGAAGCAGGCGCGTATGCGGCGCTCCAAGGCGCCAGACTGAAGGGCGAGGTTGTGTTGGTCGTGGACGAAGGTTTTTCGGCTACGGGCAATAGGACGTACTTGGGGCGAGGTCTTACCCGGCTGTCATTCTCCGACACGCCGGCGGGATGGCAGAGGGTCTTTGCGGCATGTGCGCGCGCCGCGGGAGACAGGGTGGTGGCGCTCGGCCGTCGATATCCATCGGTTAGAAGTGCCGCGGCGCGCCAGGTGGTGTATCGGACCGCAGGCCGGAACGGCTTGATAGGTCTTGCGTTCTTCGCGCCTGGCTCCGACATGCCTGCTATGACCCTAAACCAGGCCAAGATGACCCTCTCCATAGCCGGTATATATGGACAAGAGGTCAATCAAGAACGGGCGGTCGAGCTGGCCGTCATTGTTGGAGCAGGCTTTGGCCTGCGGGCATTAGCTCGCTATCTGACACGGTCGATTCCGGGAGGAGGCTGGATGCTGAAGGCGGTCACCGGCTATTCCGCCACTCTGGCCGTGGGTCTGGCTGCCATCCGATACTTCGAAAAAGGGGCTCCTGTCTCTACCGGCCGGATCATAGCCTTCGCCGGCTCGCTGAAGCATTGAGCAGGATTACCTCTCAGCGTCAGTTCGAAGATATTCTTCTCGAAATCCGGCAGCCAGCCCGTCTCATAGGAGGCGAGCCGGGAGCCGGTCCCGGATTCAGCCGGGACCCCGCCGAGCTTCGTGTAGTGCTGGGGTTTCCCGATACCTATGAGATCGGGATTTCCAATCAGGCAATTCAGGTCCTGTATAACCTGGCGCGGCAGGCGGCAGGGGTGGCGGTAGAGCGCACATACCTGCCTTGGACCGATGCCATCTCGGCGATGCGCCGGCACCGAGTTTCCTTGTTGACCCTTGAAACATGGAGCCCGGTGGTTTGTGCCGATCTGCTTGGTGTGACCCTCCAACACGAACTCAACTACACGAATGTACTCGAGATGCTGGATCTTGCCGGGATTCCTCTGCACACCGAGAAGAGAACCGGCGCACATCCCTTGGTCTTGGCTGGCGGACCGGCCTGTGCCAACTTCCTTCCTCTGAGCCGCTTTCTAGATGCTGTAGTTATTGGCGACGGTGAGGAGGTGTTTCCGGAGATTCTGGAAGTGCTGACAGAGGCGAAGCGGGAGGGGATCTCGCGGGAACAGATCAAAGGGCGTTTGAGCCTCATCGAAGGTGTATTCGTGCCCGGGGTGAGCTGTGGAGTTACGCGCAGAACCTTGAATCACCTCGAGGGTGCTCCCTATCCCGAATCTTGCTTGGTGCCTCTTACCGCCGGCGTGCATGATCGGGCCTGGGTCGAGATCATGCGGGGGTGTACGCGGGGCTGCCGCTTCTGCCAGGCAGGCATGTGGTACCGTCCGGTACGAGAGCGGCCACCGGACGAGGTCATCAGAATGGCCGAGACGCAATTACGAAGCACGGGACACCGGGAATTGGCGTTCGCGTCTCTCTCCACCACAGACTACTCGTGTGTGGAATACCTACTGCAAAGCGCGGCAGAGATCTATCCGGATGTGTGCATCTCCCTGCCTTCTCTGCGGGTGGACAGCGCAGCGGTTCGTCTTGCCCACCTGGTATCTCCCACCGGTCCTTCTCTTACTCTGGCTCCGGAAGCGGGCAGCCAGCGCATGCGTGACATCATCAACAAGAACGTGACCGGCGATGACATAATGGCTGCTGCGAGAGAGGCTTTCAGATCTGGGCGGACGACTCTCAAACTCTATTTCATGATCGGACTCCCGCTGGAGGAGGACGCGGATGTTGCCGCCATCGCCGATCTATGCTTGAGCATCCGGGATCTAGGCCGCCACATGCTTGGAGCCCGGGCCGGGCGGCTGCAACTCCACGTGAGTGTCAACAACTTCGTGCCCAAACCATTTACTCCGTTCCAGTGGAGCGGCATGGCCGTCCGGGAGGATATCCTCCGCCGGCAGGACCTGCTACGTTCTCGTCTGCGCAGGCCGGGGATACGTCTTGCCCTGCACGACGTAGACAAGAGCTTCCTGGAGGCTGCGCTGGCTCGAGGCGCGGATGGGATGGGTGCAGTGATCGAGCGTGCGTGGGAGTGTGGGGCGCGTTTTGATTCGTGGACCGAGGAATTCAGAGACGGCGCATGGCGCGAAGCATTCGCAGCTATAGGCACTTCGGCTGAGGCTCTTGCCACTGCTGCTCTCTCTACCGACGCCGTGCTGCCTTGGGATCTCATCCGGGGCGTGGTGACCAGCGATTTTTTGCGGGCCGAATGGGAGAGGGCCGGTAGAGGTGAGCGTACGGGTGACTGCCGTTGGGATGGGTGCGCCGACTGTGGAGCCTGCAGTGAGTTTGCCGGCAACGATCTGGCCACCATGAAGCCTCTTGCCAAGAGCGGGCAAAAAGGACCGTGTTCTCCGGCAGGAGTCTTGGGCCACACCTACGAGACGAGGGCTAAATTCTCGGCCGGTGGAGGGAGTGATACCTCCCGGCCCACCGGCGAGAAAGACCAGGCCGGGGGCGGATGCCGTCACCGCTATCTGGCTACCTTTTCGGTGATCGGAAGAGGGCGTTTCGTAGGTCACCTGGATCGT
>CAZOJR010000108.1:1461-7310 GCA_964580165.1 uncultured Gaiellales bacterium | reverse complement strand
CCATACTCATGGGACGCCTTGAAGCTGACCCTGAAGACAGGCGAGATCAGAGTCGAAGACGTCGCCCAGCAGATGGGCTTCACCGCGACATCAACCCTCGATCCCGAGCCGATTCCATTCAAGGCCAAGATCGTCCTGATCGGCGAGCCTTTCATCTATTACCTTCTCTACGCGCAGGATCCTGATTTTGAGGAACTATTCAAGGTCAGAGCCGATTTCGATAATGTGATCGATCGCACGCCCGAGACCGAACAGCTCTACGCACGTTTTATCGGCAATGTCTGCCGGCGGCGGAATCTGGCCCCCTTCTCGCCAGAGGCGGTGGCCCGCGTGATCGAGCACTGCTCACGTCTCGTTGAGGATCAGCGGAAGATGACAACCCGCTTTGTTGACGTGGTCGATCTGCTGAACGAATCCGCATATTGGGCCCAGGAAAGGCGGCGCACGCGGAGAAAAACAGCCGTCAAGCTGGCCGACGTACAAAAGGCCATCGACCAGCGTATCTACCGCTCTAACCAGATCGAACAACGGATCCGAGAGATGATCACAGATGCTACGCTGATGGTCGATACTCGCGGGGAAGTCGTCGGCCAGGTCAACGGCCTTTCGGTGTCATCTATGGGGAACTATGCCTTTGGTAGGCCCAGCCGCATCACAGCGACACACCGTTTGGGCGAGGGTGAGCTTGTTGATATAGAGCGCGAGGTGGAGATGGGCGGTCCCATTCACTCGAAAGGCGTGCTCATTCTGGCCGGCTATCTGGGAGCAAAGTATGCGGCCGACCGCCCCCTATCGCTCACGGCGCGCTTGGTATTCGAGCAATCATACTCAGGCGTAGAGGGCGACAGCGCATCTTCGGCCGAGCTGTATGCCTTACTCTCGTCCCTATCCGGAGTGCCGGTACAACAACGGTTTGCCGTGACAGGTTCGGTGAATCAACGCGGGCAGATCCAGGCCATCGGAGGCGTAAATGAGAAGATCGAAGGGTATTTTGCCGTCTGCGAGGCCCTCGGCCTAACGGGCGATCAGGGAGTTCTCATCCCCAAGGCAAACACCCGTAGTCTCATGCTCAACGAGCGGGTGCGTACCGCTATCTCCAAAGGACGCTTCCATATCTTCCCGGTCTCGACGGTGGACGAGGGAATCACCCTCCTCACCGGAGTCCCGGCCGGCTCACTAGGATCAAAGAATACATACCCGAAGGGCTCCGTCAATCGCCTGGTGGTCGACCGGCTGGCGTTCTTGGCTGATAGGGCGCGACAGACTGCGCACAAACCAGACGGCAACGAAACAGCTGCGACCGCTTCAACGCGTAAACCTACCGCATAAACCATGAACGACGGCGCGGCGCCTCGTTTCCGAGGCGCCGCGCCGAACACATTCCCAAAACAGCCTGCTGCGGCTCAGCTATCCCATTCGTGCTATCTGAACCACCGGCGCGGTGAAACCGTCAAGGCCAAGAAGTCGTGTGACCGGGGCCGCCGGATCGAATCCCGGGAGGAAGACGATCCCAGCCGGAATCCGCGACGTCGTCTTCGCCGGTGCTTCAACAAAGACACCGCCCTGCCCGCTCATCTTCACCATATCTCCATTCGCAACCCCCAGACGCCGGGCGTCCTCTGGATTCATCTGGATACATGCGCCCGGGGCCAGACTTGTGACTCCGGCGGAACGCCGGGTGCGCACTCCGGTCCCGTGGTGTTCGCGCACCGATCCGGTTATCAATAGAAAGTCGGCGTCTCCGCTGGCGGCACACGCAGCTGGCACCTTTTCGACCGGTAAGAAGGTCGCCTTCCCTCTCGGGAAACCACTGGAGTAAAGAATTGAAGCACCAGATACATCCGAGAACTCCGTGTCCGCGCATGGCCATTGCATGCCCTCTGCTTCTATCGTCCCGTAGCGCACCCCCCGATAGAAGGGCACAACCTCAGTGATCTCGCGCATGACATCGGCCGGCTCAGAGTATGCCCAGCCGCCCCCAAGAATGTTCGCAACTGACTGCACAATCTTCCAATCCGGTAGGCTTTCGCCATGTGCATCCACCGCCGGCCGGACCCGCTGGATGAACCTTTCGGTATTGGTATAGGTGCCCTCATCTTCGGCAGCCACAGCCGCCGGCAGCACTACGTCGGCATAGGACGCCGTGTCAGTCACGAAGCTATCCTGGACCATCAGGAATCCCACCTTTTTCAGCGCCTCACGCACCCGACTCTCATCGACCAGGGCAAGAGCCGGATCGGCACCGACAACATATAAGGCCTCGATATCTCCCGCCTCAATAGCGGGAACCACTTCTCCAAGAGACAGGCCTTGAGGAATGCCAGCGAGGGATATACCCCACGTCTCCCCCAGCTGCGCAAGCGCATCGGTGTCCGCCGGCGATACTGCTCCGGGCAGCATATCGGGCCTGACACCCATGTCGGCGAGACCCTGTGAATTAGCGCCTGACCTGAGGGGATATAGCCCAGTGCCCGGCCGTCCCAGATTCCCAGTGAGCAGCGCAAGATCCGCCAACGCCGTTACGGTCGCGACACCGCCCGAACCCAAGGTCACACCGGTTCCGTAGATAATGGCCGCAGTTTCGGCCTGCCCAAAAGCCGCCGCAGCGTTCTTAAGGGTATCGCCATCAACACCACATGACGCCGCCTCCACCATGATATCGACCTCAGCCAGAGACTTCTCCAGCGAGGCAAACTCTTGGGTTTGTGCCGAGATGAACGCGGAGTCGTGGAGACCGGTATCCAGTATATGCCGCATCATTGCACGCAGCGCAGCAACGTCGGCACCCGGTTTGACCGCCAGATGGTGCGTTGCCTTCCCGGCCAGTTCGGTTGTCCGCGGATCGATGACAATCACTGTCTTGCCGCCGCGCAAAGCCTTAACAACATCGAGCGCAAGTACCGGATGCGACTCTGTAAGATTGGCTCCCACCACCAGGATGGCACCGGCCTCCCCGAGGTCTTTACGCGAGTTGGTAACCACGGGAAGTCCGAGCATCTTGACCAGGACTTCCTCCGATGCCACCTGTTCCGCATGATCAACGGCTTCGATGTTGTTCGAAGACATGACGGTGCGCATGAACTTTTGAACCAGATAGGCAGCTTCGTTCGTGCAGTGCGTTCCGCAAATGGAGGCAACCGCCTTACCACCTTTGTCGCTCCGAATGGCAGTCAACTTCTCTCCGATGCGCGTCAACGCATCATCCCAGGAAGACTCCACCAACTCACCGGCAGCGTTTCTAACCAAGGGCTTTGTCAGCCTGTCAGGGGCACCGGCATAGTCCATACCGAACCGGCCTTTTACGCACAGGTTGCCCTCGTTGAGACCCTTCTCCACCTGAGCGGCTACCCGGACCACTTTGTCGTGATAGCCGTGCAGGAGCAGGCGGCATCCGTCACCGCAGTACGAACATGTGGTTACCGTCTTAGTGGTCTGCCATTCACGTGCCCCCTGCGGGGTTCGCTGACCAACAATAGCCCCCACGGGACACGTGCTGACACACTGGCCGCATGACACGCAATCCACTTCTTGCAGAGGCAGGCGGTACGGCGTATCAACCTCGCTGTCATATCCCCGGTTGAGATACCCCCAACAACCTATCGACATCACTTCCCGGCAAATACGTACACAGCGGCCGCATAGAATGCATCTCGCGCCGTAGTGCGCAATGTTGGGGTGATTCCCAGGATCACCCGCCAGCGGTCCCCGCCAACCCCAAGGCACCATGTCGACCAGATACTCGTAGGCGTAGTCCTGCAAACGGCAGTCCCCTGCCGCCTCGCAAACCGGGCAATCCAGTGGGTGGTTGGTGAGAAGCAATTCGAGCACAAACTTGCGGATCTTAAGGATCTTCTCGCTGTGAGTCTCTACCTTCATACCTTCTCGCACCGCAGTGCCACAAGCCGCCATCGGGCCACGAGCACCTTCCACCTCAACGAGGCACATGCGGCAGGCACCGTACGGCTCCAATCGCGGATCATGACAGAGCGTCGGTATATCGCACCCCACAGCTTTAGCCGCCTCCAGGATGGTTTGCCCCGGCCGCGCCTGGACCTGCTGCCCATTGATGGTCAGGTTCACCATTTGCATCTCGGTGGTTTCGGCAGCGGACATCAGGACCTCCTCACAGCGTCGAAGCGGCACTTCTCATAACAGGCACCGCACTTGATGCACAACTCCTCGTTGAGCACGTGGGCTTCCTTTCTCTCTCCGGTAATAGCCCCGGTCGGGCATACACGGGCACAAGCACGGCAACCCGTGCATTTCTCCGGGTCGATCGAGTAGGTAACCAAAGCCGTACAGATCCCCGCTCGGCACCTTTTCTCAACCACATGCTCTTCAAACTCATCCCTGAAATACTTGAGCGCCGTCAGGACCGGATTCGGCGCCGTCCCCCCCAGGGCACACAGCGAGCCAGTTCTTACCTGTGCCGCCATTTCTTCGAGGAAATCAAGGTCGGCAAGCGTTCCTTTTCCCTCACAAATCTTCGTTAGCAGATCGAGCATCCGCTTGGTCCCGATCCGGCAGGGCGGGCATTTGCCACAGCTTTCCTGCTGGGTGAAGCTCAAGAAGTAGCGAGCCGTATCGACGATGCAGTTGTCCTCGTCGATGACGATCATGCCACCCGAACCCACAATGGCACCAGTCTGGTTGATCGTCTCGTAGTCGACGGGCAAGTCCAGCAACGACTCGGGCAGGCATCCTCCAGAAGGCCCGCCCATCTGTACGGCTTTGAATTTCTTGCCGTTCTTGATCCCTCCGCCGATGCCGAAGATCACTTCGCGAAGCGTCATCCCCATAGGCACCTCGGCGAGACCGGTACGGTTGATCTTCCCCGCCAGGGCAAACACCTTCGTGCCTTTGGACTTCTCATAACCCCTGGCGGCAAACGCCTCCGCCCCGTTCTGAATAATCCAGGGGACAACGGCAAGGGTCTCCACGTTGTTGATGTTAGTCGGACGTTTCCAAAGCCCCGACTCCGCTGGGAAAGGAGGGCGTAGTCTCGGCATGCCCCGACTTCCCTCGATCGACTGCATCAAAGCCGTTTCTTCGCCGCAAACAAATGCTCCCGCCCCTTCTTTGAGCCTGATATGGAAGGAGAAATCGGACCCCATGATGTTGTCGCCGATGAGGCCTCGCTCGGCGGCTGCGTTCAAGGCGATCTTGATCCGCCGCAGAGCTAGTGGGTATTCGGCCCGTACGTACAGATAACCGATCGACGCTCCAATTGCATACGCGCCGATGGCCATGCCTTCAAAGACAGCATGCGGCTCGCCTTCGAGGGCCGAGCAGTCCATGAACGCACCCGGATCCCCTTCGTCACCGTTGCAAATGAAATACTTGATCCCGTCTGGTGAGTCGTAACCCGATGCGAACTCCCACTTCAAGCCAGTCGGGAAACCGGCGCCTCCGCGCCCCCGCAACCCCGACCGCTTGATCTCATCGATGACTTCCACCCGCGACATACTTGACAGAACCTTGTAGAGCGCTTGGTATCCACCCGCTTCGAGATAGTCATCGATATCTTCCGGGTCGATGATGCCGACGTGTCGCAGAGTCAGTTTCTCTTGTCCTTTGTAGAAGGAGTTGTATTCAGTTGTGCCCTCATCGGTGAGAACAAGCCACTCCTTGATCGGTTCTCCTCCGAGAATGTGTTTTTCCATGATCTCGGGCACCATGGCGGGAGTTACCTGACCGTAGGTCACCTGTGAGGAACTACCGTTGCGTCTCAGGTGGATTTCCACCAGAGGATCCATGGCGCAGAGGCCCTGGCAACCGGTCCCGGTGACCGATGCACAGCGTCCGGCACAAGAGTCCTCGCGCGGGCGTATGAGGGCCAGAACACCTGT
>CAZOJR010000108.1:0-1451 GCA_964580165.1 uncultured Gaiellales bacterium | reverse complement strand
GCGAATATCCACTTCGGGAATGGTGAGATGTGGTCTCTGAGGAGCCGGCTTGACGAGGCTGCGCGCACCATTCATCAGTCTCTCGCCTCCGTGGTGTCGTCGCGCCCTTCGATCTCCGACCGGAATGCCCGCACCACCTCCACTGCCTTGTCAGGAGTCAGCTTGCCGTACGCCCGATCATCGATCATTACCACCGGAGCCATGCCGCAGGCGCCCACGCAGTGAACTTCCTCGATGGTGTACAGCATGTCCTCTGTATTCTCGCCCGCCTCAATGCCCAAGTACTTCTCGAGCTCTTCAGAGATACGAGCCGCCCCCGACACGTGGCACGCGGTGCCATGACAACAGCGGACGGTGTGCTTTGCGTGAGGACGCAATCTGAACTGCGCATAGAAAGTAGCTACACCAAGAGCTTTACTGAGGGGTTCACCGGCACCTTCGGCCACCCGTCTCATCACACTCTCGGGCAGGTATCCGAATATGGCCTGAGCTCCTTGGAGAAGAGGGACAAGGGCTCCAGGTTCTCCCCGGTAGTGATCCAGCAACTCAACGAACTTTTCTTCTAATTCTTGCTCGTTTGCCTCACCGGCGGTCGCTTTTGTACTCATTCAGTCAGTCCTCCAATGGTCCGACCTATTGTAACTCGGCGATAAGTGCAGAATACAGAGATTACAGCCCGGCATCTTTGCGACATTGAATCTCCCGATCAACACAAACGCGTCCTCTGCCTGGATGGCATTCGGCAAAACCGGGCAAAACTCTCACCAGCCTGAAACGAACTCCGTACGAACGGACCAGATTGCACTTGTAGACCAAGAGCTTCGCCCCACTCCCGATATTGCTCAAAAACATCGGGGTGCACATATTGAACCACTGGCACGTGATTCTTGGAGGGCCGGAGATACTGACCAATGGTGACCATGTCCACACCCGAGGCCGCCACTTCGTCAAAAAGGGCCTTAACCTCGTCGGCCTTCTCCCCCAACCCTATCATCCAACCGGTCTTGACCGCCACCGATCCGTATGACGCGGCATGCCGCAAAACAGCCATGGAACGTGAGAAAGCTGCCTGCGGCCGCACCGAAGCGTACAAACGGGGAATGGTCTCGATATTATGGCCGAATACCTCAGGCGCCTCGCCGAGCACAACGTCCAGATCGTCCGGTCTACCGAGAAAGTCGGGTGTAAGAACTTCTACAGTCGCCTCGGGTACGCGGGATCGCACGGCACGGATGGTTGCGGAGTAGTGGGCAGCACCACCATCCGCGAGATCATCCCGAGTGACCGAGGTAATAACCACGTGTCCCAGCCCCAGACAGGCCACCGCACCGGCGATATTCTCAGGTTCCTGCGGATCCAACGGTCCTGGATATCCGTGCCGAACCCCACAGAATCCGCAGTCTCGCGTACATACATCACCCATGATGAGAAAGGTCGCAGTCCCCCGGCTG
>CAZOJR010000107.1:0-7332 GCA_964580165.1 uncultured Gaiellales bacterium | reverse complement strand
CACGGCCGCGAGCACACTGCCAACCGCCCCCTCCCCAAGATGGAGTTTGCGCCCGAACCATTCGACTCCATTAACGAACAGCTCGCAGCCAGCAAGGATCACACCAAAGGAGACTATGAGGAGAAACACGGTCATCGACGCGATTCTAGCGAACCGCCGGAACATGCGCTAGGGCGAGCATCGGCAAAGCACGGCGGCGGACTCATTGCTGAAATAGCCCGAGAACCACGCTGAGGACCAGGATCACCAGTACTGCCAGACCCATACCAAAGAACGCCCACGCCCTGCGCCTACCAAAGCTGATCATGAGCATCACCACTCGTGCAACCGGCGTAGCAAGCAACACTAACAGCCCCAGGTCAAAGAAGCCCCCCGGTTCTAGAGAGACAACGGCTTGAGGCAAACCCGATATAGAACTCGCGTGCGGTACCGGCGATCCGACCCCAGCTGCGGCAAGAATCACCCCCACCAGCATGAGAGTTGTAGCCAGCAAGAGACCGGCCAGCAGCAATAATGACAGCGGCCGGGCCAGTTCGCCTTCTGTACACCGGAAGGCCTCCTTTGTCTCCGCCGTCATCTTGAGTCTCTCCGAATCCAAGATTTGTGGGCTCATCGAAGGCTGATCCCCATTGCCGCCAGGATCATCTGGACCGCTAGGGCAAATAGCACCACGGCCAGAATAACCGCCAGAACCGAAGTACGAACCCGGCAGGCCAGACGGGAACCGGTGAACGCCCCGGCCATTACTCCGAGTACGACCGGCACAACGACTACCGGATCCACCATGCCCTTGACCAGATATACCAAGGCACCCGCGCACGCGGTAACTCCTAGCATCACGTTGCTGGTGGCAACCGATGCTCTGATAGGTATCCCCATCCCCAGCCTCATGGCAGGTACGGTGAGAAATCCTCCACCTACACCCAGCAGTCCCGACACGTTGCCCGCGACGAATCCGGCGAAGAGTCCGACTGGAAGCCGCCGTACGGTATAACAGACGTCGACACCAAGACCGGGATCACGATATCCGGCACCCAGGCAGCCCAAATCGACACCCTCGCTGGGCGGCCGGGGAGATGCACTCCTCCTTATCCCGACATATACCGCAACTACGACCATGACGCCTCCGAAGATCGCGCTCAACGCCTGCTTGTCGAGCATCGCGCCCAAGAGCCCTCCACCGAGAGCACCAAGAGTAAGCGCCGTTTCCATGGTCGCGCCGAGGCGCAGGTTCGCGATACCCCGGCGGACATACGTAACAGAACCGGTAGTAGAAGTCGCGACTACAGCCACCAGACTGGCTGCAATGGCATGGTGAATGGGAATCTCCAAGAACAACGCCAGCGCGGGAACGATTAGAACGCCGCCCCCCAGGCCGACCATAGCCCCGAAAATCCCACCCGCGAAGCCGACTATCGCCACGAGAATCACCTGCGTCATGCAGAAAAGGCTATCACAGGCCGACTCGCACCCCGGGAAATCATGCGCTACAGTTTGAGATGCGCGCGTACAGATCACCGATCGCACGGTGTAGAGGGGAACGGGGTGCCCGATGTTTTGTAGTGCCTGCGGTAAGCAGATTCGTGACGACGCCCATTTCTGCGCAGAATGCGGCGCACCTGTTGCGCAACATGGCACGTCCGTTCCGGAAACACATCCCATCGTCCCACCACCAACCGAACCGCTGCCGCAGCCCACACACACCGCACCGTCGCCGCAGCCCCCGAGTTCCCCACGAGAGCCTTATTCCCCGGCACCTCCGCCCGGCCGGGGAAGCTATGGCGTTCCTCCTGTAAGTCCCGGCAAGAAGAACCGCACGGGGCTGTGGATCGGGATAGCTGCTGCGGCGGTGATCATCATAGCGGCGGCAATAATCGTGCCCCTGGTGGCACTGGGTGATGACGATGAGAGCACCGAAACCACCGAGCCGGCGCAAACCACGTCAACATCGATCGTTGAGACTACAAGCACCACACCCGCCTCAAGCGAATCATCGACGACCTCTTCTGCTTCGACCACCGTGCCTACGCCAGGATCGCCCGGCGACTCCTCCGGTGACTGGGCAGAAGTCGAAATACCGGGAATTCCGGCAGGATCGCTGGTAGCCTCGGTCTCCGAGCAGGCGATGCTCATCGAGTCGGACCCAGACAACCAGCGTGCGCTCTATGCTTATCTCTTCGACTCGGGCACTATCGTCGAGCTGCCCATTGAGGCCCAGGAGTTCTATGGCGCCGACCTGGACGGTCTCCTGGCGGTCTGGTGGGAAGGCACGTACGACCAGCCCGCCGGGGAATACTCCGACGAGCATATCTATGCCTTCCGGCTTCCAGACGGCCCCAAAGTCGAAGTCGCCGGAGCAGGCAGAGCCATGTCGTACTCCCAAGTGGCCGGAGGATGGATCACCTGGGTGGAGGGCGACCCTTGGGTGGAGAATCCCGATGAGTACTACCTACTCAAGATATTCGGTGTCCAGGTGGATTCGAACGGCAGACCGTTGGGAGACCCGATTGAACTGGTCTCGTCGGCGACCGCTTTCGCTCTGGGAGACGCGGTTTGGACATACAGCCTTTCCGACGCCCACCTGGCTTGGGAGCAGGCTGCATCCGTCGATCTGTTCGAGCCGGGTACCTACATCATGGACCTGGCCAGCCGCCAACCTCTGGTTGTAGGACAAGAGGCCTGGCGTCCTTCGGTGGCGAGCGGCCAAGTTGCCTACTATGAGAACGGACTGAAAGTCGCGGATATCTCTACAGGCAACGTACGAGAGATTGACCCATCAGGGGACTTTCCGGCTGCGGCTCCTTCTTATGCCGCATACTTCCGCAGTGTGCAAACCGGCGATGAATCGGCCTGGGAGATAGTCGCCCGCGGATACGACGGGAATCACGAACAGGTGCTCGGCCGGCAATACTATCCACCTTGGCTTTCGCCGCTCATTGGAGTATCCGGGAATAGGGTGGCCTTCACGGCCGACGGCGTCACACACCTGTTCGAATGGCAGAGCCGGTAGCGCGTCCGGGTAACAGACCTCTTCACGACCCAAGGATACGGCGGTAAAGCCGGTCGCGAGGTAAATGGCTGCGACAAGCGCTCGAGGTAGACGCTTGAGGTGGGCGACGCGGCCTGTGTCACGTCCCGGAGCTGTACGAACCCCAAACCCAATCTTTCACAAGAGGCATGTCGTCACCGTGCTCACGGATGTAGTCGCGGTGATCCGCGTGGATGCTCCGCACGAGTTCCCGTAGATGAACCGCCTTTTCACCGAGCCCTGGCACCCGGTCGATGACATCGCGTACCAGGCTAAAACGATCGAGATCGTTGAGCACCCTCATGTCAAAGGGCGTCGTGGTAGTTCCTTCTTCCTTGTATCCACGCACGTGGAGGTTGCCGTGATTGGTCCGCCGGTAGGTGAGCCGGTGGATGAGCCACGGATAACCATGATAGGCGAAGATCACCGGTCGGTCGGATGTGAACAGGTCGTCGAACTCTCGGTCAGAAAGACCGTTGGGATGCTCTTCTTCCGGCTGCAGCGTCATCAGATCCACAACGTTCACGACTCTGATTCTGAGATTCGGTAAATACTTCCGCAGAAAGTCCACGGCCGCGAGCGTCTCAACGGTGGGCACATCGCCCGCGCAGGCCATCACCACATCGGGGATACCGCCCTCTTCGCTGCTCGCCCATTCCCAGACACCGATGCCAGAAGTGCAGTGACGGACGGCCGAAGCCATGTCCAACCACTGAGGTTGTGGCTGCTTGCCGGCTACGATGACGTTCACGAGGCTCCGGCTGCGAAGACACCGGTCGGCAATGCAGAGTAGACAGTTGGCGTCGGGAGGTAGATACACCCGTGTCACCGAGGCTTTCTTCGTTAATACATGATCAATGAAACCGGGGTCTTGATGAGAGAACCCGTTGTGGTCCTGACGCCAAACGTGAGAGGTGAGCAGATAGTTGAGTGACGCCACCGGTTTCCGCCAGGGAATCTCTTCACAGACATCGAGCCACTTCGCGTACTGGTTGAACATGGAAGAGATTATGTGGATAAAGGCCTCATAGCATGAGAAGAACGCGTGGCGCCCGGTGAGAAGGTATCCCTCCACCCAGCCCTGTATGGTGTGCTCGCTCAATATCTCCATCACCCGGCCGGTAGGCGACAAGCGGTCATCCCCAGGGAGTATGGCCGCATTCCAAGTTCTAGGAGTAACCTCCAAGACCGCTCCCAGCCGGTTCGAAGTAGTCTCGTCGGGACCGAACAGGCGGAAGTTCCCTGTTTCGAGATTGGCACGCATGACCTCGGCCAGAAACTCGCCCATGACTCTCGTTGCCTCACCTTCCACAGCGCCGGGTGCCGGCACCTCGACGGCAAAGTCGCGAAAGTCCGGCAACCGCAAATCGCGCAGCAGCAAACCACCGTTGGCATGAGGATTGTCACCCATGCGTCTCGAACCCGCCGGCGCCAGCTCGGCCAACTCGGGACGCAGAGCCCCGGTACCGTCGAAGAGATCCTCGGGCCCGTAGCCACGCATCCAATCTTCGAGAAGCCTGATATGTTCCTCGGTCATCTCGGAGAAAGGTACCTGGTGTGAGCGGAAGGTGCCCTCGGTCCGCAGCCCATCCACGGTCTTCGGCCCGGTCCATCCTTTGGGAGTCACCAGCACTATCGCCGGCCATGCCGGACGTTCGACGATGCCTTTTTCGCGAGCGCGCTTCTGGAATTCCCCGATCATATCCAGCGCCCGGTCGAGAGTGGCAGCCATCAACTGATGCATTCGCGCAGGGTCGTCACCTTCAACGAAAAACGGCGTGTACCCACAGCCGCGTAGGTATGCGCACAATTCCTCTCGATCTATGCGGGCGAAAACGGTGGGGTTGGCGATCTTGTAGCCGTTGAGATGCAGTATCGGGAGCACAGCACCGTCAACCAACGGGTTCAGGAACTTGTTCGACTGCCACGACGCCGCGAGTGCGCCGGTCTCAGCCTCACCGTCACCCACCACACAGACCACAATAAGACCAGGGTTGTCAAATGCGGCCCCGTAAGCATGCGAGAGGCAGTAACCGAGTTCACCACCTTCGTTGATGGAGCCGGGAGTCTCGGCCGCAACATGGCTCGGAATACCCCCGGGAAACGAGAACTGTTTGAAGAGCCGCTGCATGCCGGCTTCGTCCCGAGCGATTTGGCCATAGTACTCGCTGTACGAACCTTCCAGATAAGTGTTCGCAACCAGCGCCGGTCCGCCATGACCCGGACCGCAAACGTAGATGATGTCGAGATCGCGCGCCTTGATGACCCGGTTGACATGCACATAGACGAAATTGAGACCGGGACAGGTGCCCCAATGGCCCAGCAACCGGGTCTTGATGTCCTCGCGGGATAGAGCACGCCGCAACAGCGGATTATCCTTCAGGTAGATCTGGCCCACCGACAGATAGTTGGCCGCCCGCCAATACGCATTCATCCGCTCCAGTAGAACGGCATCAAGAGGTTCCTGCCGCTCGAGCGGGGGCTCATACGAAGCTGCAACGCTCATAGAGATCCTCCTTGGCACCGGTCTGCATCCGGATCCGCGGCGCCCTGTTGGGCGCCGCGGATCCGGATGCCTGAGCTTTGACTCCCGAATACCAGCGCGTATGTGTGCCGGGCAATCATCAACTCTTCATTGGTGGGCACGATGTTCACAGAACACAAAGCGTCCACGACGCCGATGGTCTCGGCGTTGGCCTTATTCCTGGCAGGGTCGAGCCGGATGCCGAGGTGCTTCAACCCTTCGCAGATGAGTGCACGCACTACGGACGCGTTCTCCCCGATCCCTCCTGTGAAGACAAGGCGGTCCAACCCTCCCAGAACCGCAGTCAGTTCCCCTACCGTCTTGCGTGCCTGGTAGCAGTACATCTCCACCGCTTGGGCCGCCTCCCTGTGCCCATCCGCACGGAGTTCGAGCAGAGATCGCATGTCGGCAGTCTCACCCGAGACTCCCTTGAGACCGCTCTCTTTGTCGAGAAGTCGCTCAAGAGTCACATCGTCGTACCCCCACTGTCTAATCAAGTACAGTAAAACACCAGGATCCATGTCACCCGCACGGGTGCCCATCATGAATCCCCCCATCGGGGTCATACCCATGGTCGTCTCTAGGGGGCGCCCATCAAGACAGGCCACCATGCTGGCACCGTTGCCGAGATGAGCCACGATTACACGTCCCCTCGCCCGGTCACCCAAGACATCGAACACATACTCGTATGAGAGCCCGTGGAAACCGTACTTGTGTACACCTGTGTCAAAGAGGTGCCGAGGTAGGGGAAGTCTCCGTGCGATCTCCGGCATACACGCGTGAAAAGCGGTATCGAAGCAGGCCACCTGTGGAATTCCCGGACGCTGCACGCGCAGAGCGTCTATCACACGCAAACTGGCAGGCATATGTAGGGGCGCCCAAGCTGTGTGTTCGCGCAGATCTTCGATTAGTTCCGGCGTCAAGAGCTTTGGGGTGAGGTGATCAGGTCCTCCGTGGACCACACGATGTCCTATGGCCTCGATGGACGGGAGATCACTATCGGAGAGAACTGCCAGTGCCTTCTCGATAGCGCGAGCGTACTCCACGCTGTCCATATCGCACGCAGCGAACAGCTTTCCTTTGTTGTCGGTGAACCACAGCCTTCCCTCGCCCTGGCCTATTCCCTCGACGGCCCCACGAGCCAGTAGTTCTTCAACCGGGTTATCCGCTGGCCGATTCCGCCCGAACGCCGAACTGCACGACGGCCCTACCTCATACAGCTCGAACTTCAGCGAGGATGAGCCACTGTTGATACACATGACCGTCTGCGTGTCACTCACCGTGCCACCATCCCTCGAAGATCGCGTCCAGCGATCACTGCCCAAGCCATCACCTGCGACAGCCCCGCGCTCAAGCTCTCGCGAGTCGCCCCAGTCCTCCGAAACGTCATCAGCTCCCACCGTTCAGCTCCATCCAGCGAAAGCAATCAACCGTGTGGTCGTTCACCATTCCGGTCGCCTGCATGTGTGCGTAGCAAATCGTTGGGCCCACGAACCTGAATCCCCGCGCCTTGAGATCGCGGCTCAGCTTCACTGCCTCGACGGTCGTCACAGGGACCTCTTCCTGGGTCCGCCACATATTGTGAATGGTCTCACCATCGACGAACCGCCAAACATAGGTGGCAAAACTGTCATACTCTTCTTGTACCCGCAGAAAAGCCCGGGCGTTGATGACAGCCGACTCCACCTTCAGCCGGTTTCGCACAATTCCGGAGTCTGCCAGTAGACGTGCGATGTCCTTTTGGCCGAAAGATGCCACCTTTGCAGGATCGAAGCCGCAA
>CAZOJR010000106.1:4236-7332 GCA_964580165.1 uncultured Gaiellales bacterium | reverse complement strand
ACCCTGGTCTCTCATGGTTACCGCGAAGTGGTGCTCACCGGGATTGATCTGGGCAGCTGGGGACGGGGCTCCGGTGAGGGGTCATTAGCCGATCTGCTTTCTTTGCTTCTCGAGAAGGGAGGTGCCGATCGCTACCGGTTGAGTTCGATCGAGCCTCTCGAAATGGACGAGGCGCTTCAAGACACCATCGAAAGAGCGCGCGATAGGGTAGCGCATCATTTTCACCTACCTCTGCAGAGTGGATCCGATCCGGTCCTCAGACGCATGGGCCGTCCCTACAACACGGCGCAATATCTGAATGTGGTTGAGCGACTCTCCATTCGCTTCCCCGATGCCTCCCTTGGAGCCGACGTCATCGTCGGGTTCCCAGGTGAGACCGTTAAGGAATTCGAGGAAACTCTTTCATTCATAGAACGCGCACCCCTCACTTACCTACATGTTTTCAGCTACAGCGACCGTCCGGGCACCAAGGCATACTCTATGGGGCCGAAAGTGCGGCCGGAGGTCATCCGCGAACGTAGTGCGCTTCTGCGCGCTTTGGGAGCGCACAAGAAGGATCTGTTTCGCAGACGGCTTGTTGGGACCGAACAACGAGCACTCATCCTCAGACAGCCGTCCGCCGAAGGTTGCCCGGTCGGGCTCACAGGCAACTATCAAGAAGCGCTTGTGCGACTTGGTGAGAATCTTATCGATGAGAACAGCACTTTCGTGAACTGTTTCGCCACGATCCGGCTCGAACGCCCGCTTGCCGATGGACGGTGGGAGGCTGGACTGCTCCATATGGAAAGGTGAGGTTGATGCGCGTCGTCGCCCAGAGAGTAACCAGCGCTTCGGTGGAAGTTGACGGCGTGACCATCGGCCGAATCGCGCAAGGACTCGTGCTCTTTGTCGGCATAGGGCGCCAGGACACGGCGGATGACAATTCCGAACAGATCGAACGCAACGATCGGTTGACAAGCCCCGGAGCGCATACAACCGCAGCGATTCCAGGGGCCGCCCGGGCGATCGCGCTGGCCAGCAAAGTGGCACACCTGAGGATCTTTCCGGATGCCAAGGGCAAATCTAATCTCTCGCTCCTAGATGTAAAGGGCTCGGCCCTCATAATCAGCCAGTTCACACTCTACGCAGATTGCCGCAGAGGTCGGCGGCCATCGTTCACAGAGGCCGCCGACCCGGCCCCGGCAGAGACTCTGGTAGAGGAGTTCCGCTTAGCACTGCAGCGACTGGGCGTGCCCACGGCTGCCGGACAATTCGGCGCACACATGACAGTGTCGTTGATAAACGACGGTCCGTACACAATCCTGCTCGACAGTGATACACCGGCCGAGTTCCAGAAGGGCTTTCTTGCTTCCACTTTCAACAGACAGACGCAGTCCGCCGCGGATGTCCCGAACGACACGGCACCAGGAGATGACTAATATGTGCACCATGCGCACCCTGCACCTGCCCGATTACCACACCCACACTGCTCGTTGTGGCCATGCTTGTGGAACCCCGGCGGAGTACGTAACGGCGGCACAGGTCAAAGGTCTGTCCGGTATTGGTATCGCCGATCATCTTCCTTTACTGCCCACACCCGACCCGGAGCTGTCCATGGGTATCGAAGACCTGGGTGATTACGTAGAGGAAGTTCAAGCCCTCCAGAAGACCTATCCCGGATATGTACTCTTGGGCATAGAGGCCGATTACCGGCCACACACAGTGGCAAAGGTGGGCTTGCTGCTCGATGAGCATCCCTTCGACTACACCATCGGTTCGGTGCACCATTTGGGAGACTGGGGCTTCGATGATCCTCGCCAGATGGGCGAATACGACTCACGTGACATTGACGACGCGTGGATCGAATACTTCCAACTGGTAGGTGATGCCGCCGAGTCGGGCCTCTTTACCATCTTGGGCCACCTGGATCTGATGAAGAAGTTCGGATACCAGCCCACTCGTGCCATGACCGCCGAACTTGACTATCTGGTCGACCGCATCGCCAGGGCCGGAGTGTTGTGCGAGATCAACACGGCGGGGTTGCACAAACCGGTGGGCGAAGCCTATCCAACGTTGGACATCCTCCGGCGTCTCCGAGCGGCAGGAGTAATGATCACCTTCGGTTCTGACGCACACCGACCCGAGGAAGTTGGGCGCGACTTCGACCATGCTGTCGAATTGGCACGCGCTGCCGGATACGAGGAATTCGCACGCTTGGTGAATGACCTTGACGGGCGGAGGATCCAGGTGCGCACCGAACCCCTGCCAGCGCCGGCCCGTGAGCGCGGCCGGCGCCCGACCGGCGAAGCCAACACACCCAGTCCGTGAAAACCGCCGTCATCTACAACCCATCTGCAGGCAAAGGGCGAGGAGGTGCCATCGCGTCGGCCGTACAACGAGGCCTGGCGAAACGGGGGCTCGACGTTGAACTTCACGCCACCCGAAGCCCTAAAGACGCAACGGTGATCGCACGACGGCTTGCGCTCCAAGCCGACATTGTCGTTGCTGTCGGTGGCGACGGTACCATCAACGAGGTCATCAATGGGATGTCCGGAGCCAGTACTGTGCCCGCGACGAGTATCCCGCTCCAGACAGAGAGCGTGCCACATGGCGTACCACATGGCAGAGAAAACACGGGCACCTTCGTACGCAAAGCGCTGCTTGGTATCGTACCCGCGGGAACCGTAAACGTGCTTGCGCTTGAACTGGGGCTGCCGTTTCAGGTGGAACGAGCCTGCAATGTCATCGCGGGCGGCAAAACCATCTCGCTCGACTTGGGGCAGGTGAACAGCCGGAGTTTCGTGCTAATGATGGGAGCGGGCATAGACGCCCTCACTATACACAACATCGATCCTCGCGCCAAAAAGCGTTTCAAAGAGCTGGCGTTTGTCGGCACCGGATTACAAAAGGGCCTTGCGACTTCTCCGCCCACGTTTTTAACACGCGTGAACGGACACGAATACCGCACCACGTTCTTCGTCGCGGGGAACAGCCGCTACTACGCCGGACGTTTGGGGATTACACCCTCAGCCGACCCGACCGATGGCGTGCTCGATCTCTTGCTCTTTACGGGAACCAGCCGGTCAAGTCTTGCCGTCTTTTGGCTGGGAGTTCCCA
>CAZOJR010000106.1:0-4226 GCA_964580165.1 uncultured Gaiellales bacterium | reverse complement strand
CCTGCACAATCGAAACGTCACATATTTGCGTGCCGAAAGTGCGGAGTTATTACTCGAGAAAGACGGAGATACGGTCTGGTTCCAAACCGACGGCGAACTGGCTGGTAGACTGCCTGCCACAGTGAAGATCGACTCACACGCACTCGAAGTTCTCGTGCCGTGACATATGAAGAATGAAAAACGAACCCAGATTTATGAAATGAGAGAAAGGGACACCGTGACCGGTACACTAAGAACAAAGACGCCTGTCATACCCATACTGATCTTGTTGGCGATCCTCGCTCTACTCCTTGCCGGATGCGGGCGCTCCGAAGATAAGACAAGCTCCACCAGCGAAATCTCGTCGGCGACAAGCAGCGCGAACAACGGTGACGAAGCCGCTGCGTCCGACAGTACCACCGTGTCAACCGAGACGATCGTGGTCGGAGGAAGCACTCGCGAAGAGTACGAAGCCGCTCTGCCGGAGCTAGAGCAAGCAGTAGAATCCAACGATCAAGATCTCGACGCCCTCCAAGAACTGGCCGTCGCTCAATTCTGGACCGAGAGATACGAGGAGGCTGCAGCCACTTACGAGAAGATGCTTCAGATAGAAGATGACCCCTTCACCCGCAACAACTACGCCAACGTGCTTCGCAAATGGGGAAAGACCGACGAAGCCAAGGCCCAATATGAGCAGGCCCTTACTGCTGATCCGACCCTGACGGTCGCATATATCAACCTTGCCATTCTCCTCAGCCAGCAAGGAGACAACCCGGGAGCCCTTGAGATCCTCAAGTCCGGCCTGGAAAAGGTAACAGAGGAAGACAAGACATCTCTGCAGACGTACATAGACGAACTGACATCCACGACTACAACAACCTAGCCTCGCCGGCAAAGACTCCACGCCGGCTCGACCCGGGTTCCGGCAAGAGAGACCGCCGGCTCAGGCGCACGCTCCTCGCTGCGGGTGTAGCTGCTGTACTCGTGATCGCCATCGCGCTTTTCGTTTCCGTCCTAGCCGGAAACGGCAACGACCCAGCCTACGGCGACAACTCATCCTTGCCCGCAACCGCTTCGGCCCCTGGTATCGTCCAACCCTCCCAAGAGGACTGGGAAGAGCTGCTTCCACGGCTCCAACAGATGGTGGAAGCAGCGCCAGGGGACATCAACACCCAACGCAAGCTCGCTCTTGCATATCACAACCTAGGACTGCTTGATGAAGCCGCCATCATATACGAGATGCTTCTGGCCACCGAAGAAGACGCCGTTCTCCGCAACCGTCTCGGCAACGTGCTTCGCGATAAAGGCGACCTCCTAGGAGCTGAGACTGCCTACCGCAAGGCCATCGCCCACGATCCCACCATTGCTCCCCACTATCTCAACCTGGCCGAACTCCTCTGGCGCCAAGGACGCGATGCAGAGGCACTGGCAGTTATCGATGAGGGGCTGGTAGCTGTTCCGGAAGAAAAGCGCGCGTCTCTCGAACAGGGCCGGCAGACGCTTGAAGAAGACGCCGAGTAACGCTTGGGGGCAAGGCGAACACAAGCCGCGACACAGCTTCAGTGACATAGCCTCGCTAATATGCCTTTCGTACCTCGACCGTCACCAACAGACCATTGACTTTGAGATCTTCACTATAGGCGCTACCGTGGGGCTCGTTTATTTCATCGACAGCACCATGATCTGCGGATTCCCTCGCGGTTGTATCCGTCGCGCTACCCATCACTTCCACCCCGAGACTTAGGGCCAGGGTCTCCTTCTGGACCCAATCACCATAGCCCACCAGCATTTCTACGATCTCGGACGGACCGGTTACGCGCAGGTGAATCCGGTCGTCGATCTCGAAGCCGGCGGCCTTACGGGTATTCTGGATGTGGTGTACCAGTTCGCGGGCCAGACCCTCTCGGAGCAATTCCGGCGACAACCGCGTCGAAATCGCTACGGCCACTTCACCTTCCCGTTCCACACGGAAGCCTTCACATTCATGAGATTCAACCACAAAATCGTCCGGAGCAAACTCGTATTCACGGTCGTCTACCATCACCATAATTGAGCGGCCACCGCTGATACGGTCGCCGGCTTCATCAGCCGGGAGCGCGGCTACAGCCGCCGCGACCGCAGGCATGTTCTTGCCGAACTTAGGCCCCAGCGTCCGATAGTTGGGCTTGATCACATAGGTCACCAACTCACCGGCCGACTCCGCATACTCGATGGCCTTTACGTTCAGCTCCTCGGCAACCACGGCGGACAAGCTCTCTACAGCGACGCGCTCCCGCTCCCGGCAGGCTACCACCGCCACTTCGATAGGCTGGCGAGTTTTGATCTGAGCTCCATTGCGAGCGGCACGTCCCAGGTTAACAACACGGCGAGCGGCGGCCATGCGAAAAGATAGATCCTCATCGATGAGAGCCTCGTCGGCGACAGGCCAATCCACAAGATGCACCGACTCCGGCGCGTCCAGAGAGCGCTCGGCCACCAGATTTTGATAGATCTCTTCTGCCAGAAACGGAGTGAAGGGCGCGAGTAACTTGCCGATGGTCACCAGACATTCGTTCAACGTGAGGTAGGCGGCAATCTTGTCGGAATCGGCTTCGCTTTTCCAGAAGCGGCGGCGGCTACGACGTACGTACCAGTTGGACAGCTCGTCGACGAAATCGGCAATAGCCCGACCTGCTGCAAAAGCATCGTAGCCGTCAAGTTCGGAGGTCACCTTGTTGATAAGGATGTGAAGATCGCCCAATATCCAGCGGTCCATGAGACTGCGCTCGGCCACAGGCACATCATGGGCGGCGGGATCGAAGCTGTCTATGTTTGCGTAGAGCGTGTAGAACGAGTAGGTGTTCCAGAGAGTCAGGATGAACTTGCGGATGACTTCGTCCACGTTCTCGGGTCCAAAACGGCGGGCAAACCAAGGCGAGCTGACCGTGAGCAGATACCAGCGCAGTGCGTCGGCGCCTTGTCTGTCGAGGATGCTCCACGGATCGACCACGTTGCCAAGACGCTTGGACATCTTGCGACCTTCGTTGTCGAGGATATGCCCCAGGCAAAGCACATTCCGGTAGCAGGTATGGCCGGTCAGCAAGGCGCTGATGGCAAGAAGGCTGTAGAACCAACCCCGGGTCTGGTCGATAGCTTCGCAGATGAAGTCTGCCGGGAAGCGCCTTTCAAACATTTCCTGGTTTTCAAAGGGATAGTGCCACTGCGCCACCGGCATTGATCCGGAATCGAACCAGGCATCGATAACCGCTTCAACCCGATGGGCCTCCGCACCACACTCACGACACGCGAAGGTAACTTCATCCACGTAAGGACGATGGAGTTCCAGACCGGAGAGATCGCACCCGGCCAGCTCACTCAGTTGAGCCTTGGACCCTACGATGGTGTCATGGCCGTTTGCGCAACGCCAGACCGGCAACGGTGTGCCCCAATAGCGGTCTCGAGAAAGCGACCAGTCGATATTGTTCTCCAGCCACTTACCGAAACGGCCATGCTTGAGATGGTCGGGATACCAGGTCACCTTTTCGTTGGCCGCAAGCACCGCCTCCTTGCGGGCGGTTGTGCGAACGTACCACGAGGTCTTCGCGTAATAGATCAGAGGTGTATCGCAACGCCAGCAGAACGGATAGCTGTGTTCGTAGGGCCGACGGGCCAATAGAAGCCCCCGAGACTCCAGTTCATCCATGATCCCGGCATCGGCGTCTTTGACGAATATGCCTGCCCACGGGGTAATTTCGGCGGTGAAACGAGCCTCTTCGTCAACAGGCATGACAACGGGCAGGTCGTTGGCTTGACCCACCGCCATGTCGTCGGCGCCGAAAGCGGGTGCGATATGGACTATGCCGGTCCCCTCATCCGTGGCCACAAAGTCACCGGCGATTACCCGCCAGGCCGGTTTCCCTGGAACTGCAAAGTGATAGGGAGCCATATAGTGCCTGCCTACGAGAGCCGAGCCGGAGAAAGTCTCCTCGACGGTCGCTTCCGGGCCTAGTACGCTAGACACCAAGTCCGCGGCCAAGATGAGGTACTCGTTGCCCAGCCGCGCCCGCGCATACTGAATATCGTTACCTACTGCAGCTGCCACATTGGAGATAAGGGTCCAAGGTGTCGTTGTCCAGACCAGAAGGCTGACCGGCAGACCGTCAGCAGCAACTTCCGCGGCTGGCGGATGATCCGCAGTGCTTTGGGTGCACAGCGGGAAGCGAACGTAGATGGAAGGTTCAGTTACCGTTTGATAGCCCGAAGCCACC
>CAZOJR010000105.1:4062-7369 GCA_964580165.1 uncultured Gaiellales bacterium | reverse complement strand
CGCCGGAAGCCTCTGAAGCGGCGGAGTCGGCCATATCGGATTGGCCTCCGGGTATCGCGATGCTCGTGCTCAGCACCGGGTATGAGATCTACGTGGTGGGCCACGATGGCATCAGGTGGAGCCAGGAGATGCGGGCGCGACCCGAACCGAGCACAACCTCAACCATTGGAAGCCAGGAGATGATGCTGTTTGATGGTGTGGCCGTGAGCAACAACCAGCAGTTCGTGGCCTATGTCGACCACGCAACGGATATCGTCGTCCGCTCAATCCGTGACGGCTCAGAGGTCAGCCGGATCCCGTACCACGCTGAAGGTGAGACCCAACTGCGGTGTCTGTCCTCGGACGGGAACCTGGCTGTCCTTGCCTCGGTGCCCCCGGATCTGCCCAAGGGCACGGTCGGTGACCGGCTGCCTTGGAGGGTCGCGGTGGTGGATATGCAAACTGGGGGGGTGACAATCGAACAGCCGCTCGAAGATCTCGTAAAGGAGCGCACTGCCGCTGATCCCAAGACGCAGTTCACGCTGCATTCACTTGACTGGCTGTCGGAAGAAAGACTTCTTGTGAACTACAGCGGTTCGGGGCAGACTGTTTATGCATACGACATCCATACAGACGTCATGGAGCCGGTTCCCGATGTGCTGTCGGTCTCTGCCGTCAGCGACAGGCACCATCTATGGGTCGGGTGTTGAGCCGAGATCTCCCCGCCCGGTGGTGTGGGACGGCTCTACCACCGAGGTACTCGAACTCGATGCCGACTCGGCGTACGTCTTGGACGGAGCCTTCAACTCGGGCGTTGACGCTCTCGCCATCCAGGTGATGTCCTCCACCCATCAGCCTCGCGGCTGGCAGCTGTTTCGCCTGAGTGAAGGACGGTGGGAACGCTCGGGCCCGCTCGCGGAGAACTCGTGGATGAAGGCAGCTCCATGGGGGCTTAGCGACGACGGCACTTTCGCCTGGACTGCCCTAGAGGGGGGCCTCCGGTGGGAGAACGGTCAGAACGCGGCACTTCTCTCCTATGATTTCCAGACGGGCGTGTGGCAGGAGTGGCTGGGGCCGGAGGACCTTCTTGTCGACCTCGGCCAGTACCCGTTCGTGGCGATCATTCCGGAGCGGTGAGCAGCAGATGCTTCTTGCGTCCTAGTATCTCGGTCTCGGATACCTTGGCCTTGGCGACGCTGTACGTGGGCGTCCTTGGCGCACCCCGGGAACCACTGGTCTGGCGTCTGGGTCAGATGCTATGAATGACTACAACACTGACAAGCATCGTGCCGAATGAATAGGCCGCACATACCAGCAATCGTATCCGCGATAGCAGCTTCCACAATAGCCTTCTTGGTGGGAAGTCGTTGGAGTCTGGCCGGTACGCTGGCAGGTGCGGCGATTATCCCCGTTGTCTACGCGCTGGTCTCTCATTGGTCGGCCGAGTGTCTGAACCATTTTGGCAAATGGGGGGGTTGGCGCGTGTTTCGCCGCGCGGGTAGCGATGAGCCGGCCGAGTCTGGCGCGGAGTCCGGCCGGTTGGGGGTGCGGCTGCCCGCAGATCAGCCCGTGGTGGAGGTGCCAACGCCGGGCGAAACGACTGAGACGCCGTCTTCTGGGCGCCGTAGTTCGAAGCTTCAGTGGTCGCTCGCGCTCTTCACGTGCCTGGCCTTGGCGATCAGCGTCTACTCCCTTGTATGGTCGAATCCGGTCGAAAAGACGGTCTTTCGGGAGAGGGTAATCGAGAAGACAGTGACGGTCACCATGCCGGATGGAGATCAAGTGGCGCAGGCTTCGAGCGCGGACGTTTCAACCACGACGACTTCTCTTCCGGAGGATTCCGGCGCAGCGCCGGTAGAGCCGACCACAACTACCACGGACGAAGTGAGTCCAGAAGCGGAAACTTCGTCCACGACCTCCACGACCGTCAGTAATGACTCGGCGGATCGAGACGAGACGCCCGACACTACGGCGCCCGTAACCACTACGGTGCCCGTTACCACTACCACAGTGCCTGCCACTACTACCAAGACGCCCGCCACTACTACGTCGCTGCCGTAAGGTCTCTCTGCCCCTCCTCCATGAGCCTAGCGGCCGGCAGCTGTTTCGTCGGTCAACTCGAAATAAGACAATCTAATCGCCGAAAGGGCCGGCCGGTTATCTGTCTTTTCCGTCGGGTTTGCTTTACAGCGCGTGAGGATTCCAGGTATGGTGGAGCGCGTGTGAGCCAACCACGGCGACCAGGAGTCGGAAGACATGATGCAAGAGTGACCGCGCGATCAGGAGATCCGGCGGAGGCCTCCGTCCAGCGGGCCCCGGCCGGAAAGACAGGCTGGGTAGTTCTCTTTCCACTTATCCTGGCAACCACGCTTGTCAATGTCGCCAGTGTTTGCCTCTTTCCTCACATAGTCACGCTATCCACGGAATTCGGACGGCCGGTTAACCAGGTCGTCTGGGCCATTGTCTCCTTTCACATAATCGCTACCGGCGTCGGGGGAGTCGCGGCTGCTCTTGGGATGATCTTCGGAAATCGCCGCATGTTGATCGTGGTGCTCGGCCTGCTCTTCGGGGGCAGTCTCATAGCCGCCCTCTCCACGAATATCGCGTTTCTCATCGTGGGGCGGGTCGTTCAGGGAGTCGGCATGGCTGCTCAGGCGCTTGCGGTTGGCATTGTCGCTAACCACTGGCATGGCGAAAGCATGCGCCGGGCGCTCAGCATGATCGTTCTTGCCATTGCCCTGGGAGCGGTGGTTGCCTATCTGGGTAGCGGGTTCATTTGGAGGGCGGGAGGAGATTGGCGAACCATTTTCTGGATACTATCCGGCGGGGCGGCCGTAAATCTCATTCTTACTTTCATCTTTGTCAAGGAGACAAGGATCAAGAGAAAGGTGGAGATCGACTATATCGGTTGTGCCGGACTTGTCATCTGGTCGGTGTTGCTTTTGCTGCCTGTCAGTCAAGCCAACTCTTGGGGATGGGGCAGCGCAAAGGTGCTCGGTCTTCTCTTGCCCGGAGTCGTCGCCTTGTTTCTCTGGATATGGTGGGAATTACGTTGCCGTGCGCCTCTGATCGACCTCCGGGTGCTCAAGCGTACGGGGGTCTGGCAGGGAGCGGTTGTCTGGCCGGTCATCACCATCTCCATGTGTGTGCCTGCCGCTGCCATTCCATATCTGTTCCAGACGCCCACCTCATCAGGGTTCGGTTTTGGTAGGAGTCTCTTTATCGTCTCACTTGCTCTTGCCGTGCCTGCGATCACTATGACGCTGCTTTCCGGGACTACCACGTCAATCATGCGGCGACTGGGTCCGAAACGGACCATGCTGCTGGG
>CAZOJR010000105.1:3059-4052 GCA_964580165.1 uncultured Gaiellales bacterium | reverse complement strand
GTATGGCCTTCGCGCATGGATCCATATGGATCAATATCTTGTGGCTGGCGTTCACGGGGAGCATGGGCGCGTGGAGCGGCTCAGCTAGCTACGCCGTGGCCGCGGAATCGGTGCTACCCGAGCAAGGCATCATTGTGAGCACCATCTACAACGTGACCGGCGCGACGGGAGCGTCGGTCGCGGGTGCGATCGCGGGTTTTGTGCTGACGCTGCGGACGGTGGCCGTTGATGTCGATACACCCTCTGGCACGGTGACGGAGTTCTTCCCGGCGGAGGAGACCTTCACCTGGTCGGCGCTGATAGTAGGTATCGCCGCACTGGTCGGAATTCTCTGCGTGCTCACCATCAAGTCGCGGCAACTGCATGCCAGCCGGGGGCGTGGCGCGGTGTCCTCGTGAATGCCTTGAAACGCAGATACCTAACCTCCGGGGCTCTTGTTATATGCGTGGTTGTCCTTGCTGTATGTATGACCGTCCTTGCCCTGAGCGTGGTTGTTGCTGGATGCGGGTCGTCCGAAGTCAAGTGGTATGTGACAGACGGGCTGGAGATCGTAGAGGGAGAGGTCCAATTCCGGCTAAGTGAGGTCACAGAAGCGAGCTATGGAATCACCTCGGAAGAACTGACCGAGCTGGCCCTCGCTTTTGATCCTTCCTTTTTCTCCGGAGTGACCTCAGACGAAAGAATCACTCTGGGCACTTCGGTTGGGAGCAGCAGTTTCACCTCCTACCTGTATGCGAATGGATATACGGAGGTTGCAAAGAGCCTCGTTGCGTTCGAGATAAAAGGTACCGCTCCTAGCCTTGGGGGAGAGTGACCGGACCTACCAGGCGAGGCGGCTGTATGCCACCTCATACCATCGCACGTCCGAGGGCGCTGGTGTTTGCCCCGCGGTGGCGGGGTCTGAGACAATGATGGAAACGTCGGGATTTCTCTATCCGCGGTTCTTCTACCGGAACCCGAAGACCGGCGGGAACACGATCACCACAACGGCGG
>CAZOJR010000105.1:0-3049 GCA_964580165.1 uncultured Gaiellales bacterium | reverse complement strand
GATAGGTGTTTGAGGCGTGTTTGTGGCCGGGTGCCTAGAGCGGTTCTTTCCCGGGGGGGCCGCATGCGGCCCCCCCGGGGTTCTCTAGCCTACCGGAATCCGAAGATCGGCGGGAACACGATCACCACAACGGCGGCCCAGACGGCGTAAGCAGGCAGGTAGCGCATCTGCGTCTCGACAATCGCCTGATACCGGATACGCCCGGCGATGAATCGGATGTGCCCGAGTCCTACGAGTGCCAGATTGACGAGAAGCAGGATGTTCTCACCCAAGGCGGCGAGTTTGTTGGCGGACATGCCGTATTCAGCGAGGCGCGAGATGATGCCGGAAAGGGCGGTTCCATCGACCACAAGCGAAACCGCGATGAGGGCCAGCACCATCACGTCCCAGAGACCGGCCGGCTCTTCAGCGTCGCGAGCGCTCATCGTGTACAAGGTAAGAGCCAGAACCAGAGCCAAGAGAACATCGAACCAGATGAGCAACTGCCGGTTCTCAGACGGTGCTCTGCCGGTGATCAACATGGCCAGGAGCAAGCTGAGGAGCACCAGGAAAAACAGTGGGGTGAATATGCGGGCCAGCACCGGTGCGATGGTTTCAATCCGCCCCTTCTTCCACTCCACCAGATAAGCGGCGACTACAATCAGCGCGCAACCGCCAAACACCGCTACCCAATTCACAATGACGGTATCGATGTTGATCCCAACGAACCGGAACATCTCGTAGGAGATACCGACCAACACCACCCCGCCCAATCCGATCAGCACCGAATAGATGAAGACCTCGCCGGCAAACCGGACAAAATCCAATCTGGTGCCGGTCTTCCGCCAGCCCGGCCCTCCGTACGGGACGCCCAGGAACAAAAGGAGGGCGATGGGGAGATGCACCGCGGTCAGTCCGGCCGTGTGGTGGGGTTGGAAGGACGGATAGAGGTTGACCAGCAACGCGGCGGCAACGAACACCGCCGCCGCCGTCAATATGAAGCGCGGGGCAAGGGATCGCTTCCACATGAGGTAGATGGCCACTGAAGGAAGGGCGAATAGGGAGGCGTTCTTGAGGTAGAGAAGTGCGTGATCTTCTGCCATATCCCAGCCGAATACCGCCGGTATTTTCCCAAGCAACCCGGCCAGAACCGCCAGCCCGATGAGTAGTGTCACCTCGGTGCGCTGGCGCCGGCGAGCCGGCTCATCGGGCGCGGGAACCAGCAATTGCCGCCAGAGGCTTTCGGTTGTCACCTTGGCGAATTCGTTGCTCAACATCTCAGTGTCGCCTATCCGGCGGACTGAGACCAGGAAAGCCTCCTCCGTGGTTATTTCTCTGGATGTGAGGCTGTCGATGCTGTCTCGTAGATGAGACTCCAACTCCTCCAGCTCCTCCTCACCCAAGGAGCCTGATGACCTCAAGTGGCTCTTCCATTTGCGAATCTGCGACTCCAGCTCAAACATTGTCATCTCCCATATAGGCGGTATCAGCGATATCAGCGGTGGCGGCCAGCCGTTCCAGAGCGTTGTGAACCGCCAACCACTGCTCTCTGAGGCGCTCCAACTCGGCCATTCCGGCACTAGTTAGCCGGTAGTACTTGCGACGGCGTCCCGTCTCTGAAAGCTGCCAGCGGGAGACCACGAAGCCCGCGTCTTCCAGACGATGGAGAACCGGGTAGAGCATGCCGTCGGTCCAGCTGAGACGGTCATCAGACACTTCACGAACCTTCTGGATGATGGCGTAGCCGTAGCTATCCGACTGGTTCAAGATCGCCAGAACGATTGGAGTTGCGGATGCCGCGACAAGCTCCTTCGAGATGTTCATTTTCGCTCAGCCATTACGCCCATCTCAGCATGTTAGTAATACATAGTATTGCTATGCATAAGCGTATTAGGTAAAGGCCAAGTTTGTCAAGGGGCCGGGTTTGTCAAGAGGTCGAGTCATCAAGAGCGTGTCCGGTGCACCGGTATATGAGCCGGGAACCGAGGAGACTCGAGCTGGTAATCCGTGGTGCGCCGGGACAGGCTCTGCTTGGAGCTGTATGATGCTCAGATGTTCGTGTGATGAGAGAGCAGCTTCATTGCCTCGGGAGGTTCAACCTATCTTACGATAAGGCTATCTTACGATAAGGCTGTCTTACGATAAGGATTTGATAACACTATGGATCAAAGCGCACGCAATCAGCTTCTTAGAGGCGCAAGCCTGAGAGAGATGGTCGAGATGCTCGATGACGGAGAAGGCAAGCCGTGCGACGTCGTGTGGGCCCGGATCTCCAGACTGTTTAATGATCTTCTCACACGCCTCGGTTTGTTCTCCGACTATCCCTCCTGTTAGCCCAAGGAGCTACAAGTGAAAATTCGTCTCATTGAGCCGGAACCGCCCGGCATGAATGTCTTCAGCAAGGTCATGATGCCGCGCCTCGGTCTGCCGGCCATCGGTGCCGCCCTGGCGAGTCAGGGTCACGACGTGTCTATTTACGTGCCGCAGTTCTCCGCTATCGATTGGTCCGATGTTTATGGGTCGGATCTGGTCGGCATCTCAACGACGACATCCACCACGACTGCCGGCTATCAGTTTGCCGACCGAATTCGGGCCCGTGGTATCCCGGTGGTCATCGGGGGGCCACACGTCACCTTCATGGCCGCCGATGCACTCGAACACGCCGACTATGTGGCCCGGGGTGAAGGCGGCGAAGCCCTCATGACCGAACTCATCGAGGCGTGTTCGGGCAAGCGCGATCTATCCAGCATTGCCGGTCTCTCTTTCATGCGCGACGGGGTGGCGGTGCATAATCCCGATCGCAAGCGTTGTGAAGATCTTGACACGCTGCCCTTCCCAGATTTGACGCTCATCCATGGTCACGACAAGATGAGCACCACTCCCATCATGACAAGTTGGGGCTGTCCCTTTGCCTGCAACTTCTGTTCGGTGACGGCCATGTTCGGCCGCAAGTATCGTTTTCGTTCGCCCGAGAGCGTCATTGCCGAGATCAAACAGAGCAAGGCAAGCAAAATATTCTTCTACGACGACAATATGGCAGCCGACAAGAAGCGCCTAAAGGTACTCTTGC
>CAZOJR010000104.1:0-7404 GCA_964580165.1 uncultured Gaiellales bacterium | reverse complement strand
AAATGGGCCTGGTGGCCACGCCGCGGCCCCGGACGCGGGGGAGATAAGACCGCCGCCCGGCGTCACTAGGAGTGATGGCTGACTAACGGGCAGAGCGGTGACAACACGGGAGCAACGATTGAGATACGATCTGGGCAGCCCCGTTGCGCATGAGCAAGTCTCGAAGACAGCGTTTATCCTTGCATGCTCCGTCACGCAGAAGTGTATTGTATAGGTTACAGGGATCGCCGTACTGAGAGGTCGAGATGGGGAAACTCGATGAAACACGGCAATCTGTAGCAGAGCTTCTTCGTTCGCAGCGTTTCGCTGTACTTTCCACCGAATCCGAAACAGGGCCCTACTGCAGTCTGATCGCGTTTTGGGCGGCAGACGATTTAAACCACGTGGTATTTGCGACCATGCGCTCTACTCACAAGTTCAACTTCCTGGTCACCCATCCGCGGGTGGCTCTACTCTTCGACAATCGCTCGAGCAAGAGCACCGATATCAGTGAGGGCACAGCGGTAACTGCCACCGGCACCGCGAGAGAGATGACGGAAGAGAGCGCCCGCTCCACCGCCGCGCGGGAATTAGTGGCCAAGCATCCCAATCTTGCCCCGTTCGTTGCTTCTCCGGGCTGCGCACTTGTGCGCGTCGATATCGACGTCCTGTACGTCGTAACCGGCCTTCAGGATGTGACAGAACTCCACATCCGCAGCGCTCACGGAACGGACTAGGGTGATTGCAGAGTCGATATCCAGCTTCTATCCGGAACCCGAAGGCTATATCGCGTCTACCAGATCTCGCTTCACAACCAGCCTGCCTTCTTTGTATGCCCGCCAGACCGGGTTCATGCCGTACCGATATGGAATCTCCGCATGGCGAGTGTGATCGAGGATGAGAATGTCCGCTTTTTTCCCGACCTCCAGGCTCCCGACCTCATGGTCGAGGGCCAGTGCCGCCGCCGCTTCGATGGTGATGGCACGGATAACCTCGTCCGCCGTCATCCTGAGTTGAGAGCAGCCCATGGTGGCCATCAGCCAAAGATTCTGAGTGGGACTCGACCCGGGATTGAGGTCAGTGCCAAGAGCCACCCGCGCACCCGCGTCCAGCAACCTGCGCGCCGGCGCCTGCCCGCCCTCGCCAAGGAAGAAAGTGGCACCCGGAAGGAGCACCGCAACCGGCACACGCCGTTCACCCTCTGCGGCAGCCAGGGCGGCAATGCCCGCATCGCTTACGTGATCGAGATGGTCGGCCGAAACAGCCCCAAGTTGAGCTGCCAACTCCGTGGCCCCCATATAGCTCAGCTGGTCGGCATGAAGCTTCGGCAGCAGCCCATGTTCACTACCGGCCTCGAGCACCCGGCGGCACTGCTCGACAGAGAAGGCCCCTTCTTCGCAGAATGCGTCACAGAATACTGCCAGCTTGTGCTTGGAAGCCGCAGGAATCATCTTTTTGATGAGCATCTTCACGTAGTCATCCGCCCGTTCTGCATACTCCACAGGCACTACGTGCGCCGCGAGAAGGGTCGGCACAACATCGACGGCATGGGCAATACCTACGTCTCGATATACCTCTAGGAGCCGGATCTCTTGATCCACCGAAAGGCCGTACCCGCTCTTGGCCTCCACCGTGGTCACACCGAACCGCAGGAAGTGATCCAGCCGCCGGCGCGTCAAAGCCCGAAGCGTCTCATCTGAGGCGTTGCTCGTGGCATGGACGGTGCTCATGATCCCGCCCCCGGCCCTGGCCACCTCCTGATAGGTTGATCCGGCCACCCGCATCTGGAATTCGTCGGCCCTATCCGCCGCGAAGGCCAGATGAGCATGGCACTCCACCAAACCAGGCATGACCACGCGCCCGTCGGCGTCCACGGACGTCCCACCCCGCACCAAGCGTACTTCCTCCCGCAGGACTTCAGTCTCCCCCACCCAAACGATGCGTCCCTCTCGCGCCGCCACGGCTCCCCCACGCACAACCCCCAGCGTGGAACGGGCACCGGAAACGGCGCCGGTGCGCGCGCAAGTGAGGAGCTCCCCGGCTCCGGTGATGACCAAATCGGCCTCCACCCAGGTCTGCGCAGGCACGTTCACGTTCCGCCTCCTATCTCACGGAGCCGGGTCCACCGGCTCCATCACGTATTCCACTGTTACGCACTACCGGTCCTCCTCGACGGGCAATGCACCGACATCGTCTGCGTCTTCGAGGGCATCGATATCAGTCTCTCCAATATGAAAAGGAATGCTAGTCACCACTACCCAGGGTACTCCAAGCAGTGCAGCCTTCAAGCGGAGAGCATTCTGGTTGTGAAGGAAATTCTCCCACCAGTGTTCCACCACAAACTCCGGGATGATCACCGTTACCATGTGACTCGCGCTCGGGTGAAGCGAGCGCACATATTCCACGGCAGGCCGGGTGAATTCCCGGTACGGCGAATCGATGATCAGCAGCGGAACTTTGATCTGCATCTCCTCCCAAATACGCTGCAAAGCCTTGACCCTCTCCGGTTCGCTACCAACATTGACTACGTGGAAATCGTCCGGCGACAGCGCCCGGCCTAGAGAAAGCGACCGAGCAGTCAGTTCGTTGACCTGTGAAACAAAGAGCACCACCGTCGTTCGCGGTAGAGATACGGCCATCCGCCTGAGACGCTCCAACTGATCAGGATTCTGAGGTTCGAGAAAACGGGCCACTCTGAGATAGTGACGCTGCACGCTATAGAAAGCCGCCACGAGTACAGCTACAGCAATCAGCACGATATAGGCGCCGTGAGTGAACTTCGTCACCAGCACCACCACGGTTACTACGCCGGTCATGAGAGCACCTACACCGTTCATGAGCGCGCGACCTCGCCAGCCCACGGTCTTCAGCCCAGCCCAGCGGACGACCATGCCCGATTGCGAGAGGGTGAAACTGGTAAATACCCCCACGGCGTAGAGCGGAATCAGGCTGTGCACTTCTGCCTTATAGATGACCAATATGGCAATTGAGGCCAGCATCAACCCTATGATCCCGTTGGAGAAGACCAGCTTGTCTCCCCGGTTCATGAACTGACGAGGCATCAATCCGTCCCGCGCAAGTACCGAAGCAAGCCGCGGGAAACCCGTGAAACTTGTGTTGGCAGCCAAGATCAGGATAGCCATGGTGGCAATCTGAAGCGCGTAGTAGAAGAAACCTCCGCCGTATACCGCATGACCGATTTCCCCTAAGACCGTGGTTCCGTCGTGGGGAGATACGTTCAGGATTTGAGCGAGCGCCGTCACCCCTAGAAGGAGAAAGGCCAGGATTACAGCCATCACAGCCAGGGTAGTGGAGGCGTTTTTGCTCTCGGGCGGTTTAAAGGCCGGGACAGCGTTCGAAATAGCTTCTGTGCCGGTCATGGCAGAACAACCGCCGGAGAAAGCGCGGAGAACGATCCAGAGCAACGCGGCGCCGTGAAGTGCCGTGTCGCCGCCAGTAACCGGCTGCACTTCCAGGTCCCCCATCAACCAGCGGATCAGTCCAACCACGACCAGCCCTCCGCAGAGAACCACAAACGCGTACGTAGGCACTGAGAAGAAACGCCCCGATTCCCTCACTCCCCTGAGATTCGCCAGGGTAACCAGCACGATGACACCCATGCAGATCCATACCCGGTAGTCTTCCAACACCGGAAAAGCAGCCGCGATCGCCGCCACTCCTGAGGCAACACTTACCGCCACGGTCATGACGTAGTCCACCATCAGCGAACCTGCCGCCACCATTCCTGGGAAGAGACCGAGGTTCTCCCGGCTGACCACATACGACCCGCCTCCATTGGGATATGCGTGAACGGTCTGCCGGTAAGACAGCGCCACGAAGCCCAGGAGCACAATCACCGCGATCGCGATATAGATTGAGAAAGCGGCGGCGGCCACGCCCGCGGCCACCAGCGCGAGCAGAATCTCTTCGGTGGCGTAGGCAGTCGAGGAGATGGCATCGGAGGCAAAGACCGGAAGCGCGAATTTCTTCGGGAGCCGCTCCTGCATTTCTTCGGCGGTGGCTACCGGCCGGCCCAGCAAAGTCCGCTTGATCATCGACACAGCACCCAACTTCTCACCCTCATGCCTCGGTTACCGAATCATGCCTCACTTGCCAAACGGCCCTATATACACCCTCGGCGCCAACAACGTCAAGATCAAAAACAAGCCGCCCGCCGCACCGAGGTGCGGCGGGCGGCTTACCATCACTTTCCCGGTTCGTGACGACCGATCTCAGCCGGACGCGTCTCGACCCATTCTGCTGGCATTGCCTCTCGGCAAACCCCTATGCCTCCTTCTGCTTCTCGATGCGCATGCCGTAGAACGACCGCCACACAAAGTAAAGCGAGATCAAGAAGAAGACGGCTGCCAGGATCCATGTCAGCACATGATTTCCCGCATCATTGGCGATACTCACAGCCAATTCAACAGCGAGCAGGCCAAACAGGGTGGTGAACTTGATAATGGGGTTCATAGCCACCGAAGAAGTGTCCTTGAAGGGGTCTCCGACTGTATCGCCCACGACCGTGGCCGCGTGAAGATCGGTGCCCTTCTCCTTCAGATCCACTTCTACGATCTTCTTGGCGTTGTCCCAAGCCCCTCCGGCATTGGCCATAAAGACCGCCTGGAACAGACCGAAGACGGCGATGGAGATCAGATATCCGATAAAGAAGAACGGCTCGAGGAAGGCAAACGCGAGCGTACCGAAAAATACGGCCAGGAAGATGTTGATCATGCCCTTCTGCGCATACTGGGTACAGATGCCGACGACTTTCTTGCTGTCCTCGACGTTCGCGCTTCCCGTCTCTACATCGAGCCTGATGTGGCGCTTGATGAACTCCACAGCCCGGTAGGCACCTGTGGTAACAGCTTGGGTAGCGGCGCCAGTGAACCAGTAGATCATAGCGCCACCCATGACGATGCCCAGTAGGAAGGGCGGATACAGCAGAGAGAGCTTGTCGACGTTATTCGTGAGTTCATCGGTGAGCATCATGATGATGGAGAAGATCATGGTGGTGGCACCTACGACCGCGGTACCTATCAGCACCGGCTTGGCCGTGGCCTTGAAGGTATTGCCGGCACCGTCGTTCTCCTCCAGGTTCTCCTTGGCCACATCCCAGTCGGGCTTAAAGCCGAAGTCGCGCTGGATCTCGGCGTCGACGCCTTCTATCTGCTCGATGGTCGACAGCTCATATACCGACTGGGCATTGTCGGTAACCGGCCCATACGAGTCGACCGCGATGGTCACCGGGCCCATCCCCAAGAAGCCGAAGGCTACCAAACCGAAGGCAAACACGGCCGGAGCGAGCATGATATCGCCCAGACCCTGCGTGCTGACAATGTAGCCAACTCCCATCAGCACCATGATGGCGAAGCCGATGTAGTAAGCGCTGAAGTTGCCGGCCACAAACCCCGAAAGGATATCGAGCGACGGTCCTCCCTCTTTGGCTGAGGCGGTCACTTCCTTCACATGCGCCGACTTGGTTGATGTGAAGACCTTCACCAACTCGGGGATCAGAGCACCGGCCAGGGTGCCCATGCTGATGATGATGGAGAGCATCCACCAATAGTCGGGGTGTGCTTCGCCGACCAGCGTGCTGCCGCCGATGAGGAAGTACGAAACAACGAACGTGAGAATCATGGATACGATCGAGGTGGTCCACACCAGCGAGGTTAGAGGGCCCTCGAAGTTCATCTTCTTAGCATTCTTGTAGCGCGCCTTGGTGACGGCCGCATTGAGGAAGTAGGACCCACCGCTCGAGATGATCATCATCACGCGCATGGCAAAGATCCACACCAAGAGCGCTATCTGAATGAGGGGATCAGCCACTGCAAGGATTATGAAGGTGATGAGAGCCACACCGGTAACCCCGTAGGTCTCGAAGCCGTCGGCGCTGGGACCAACCGAGTCGCCGGCGTTGTCGCCCGTGCAGTCGGCAATGACTCCCGGGTTACGGGCATCGTCTTCTTTTATGTTGAAGACGATCTTCATGAGATCCGAGCCGATATCAGCAATCTTGGTGAAGATACCGCCGGCGATCCTCAGCGCGGCTGCTCCCAGGGATTCACCAATCGCGAATCCGATGAAGCACTGGCCCGCATAATCGCGCGGGATCCAGATGAGGATGATGAGCATGATGATGAGCTCTACGCTGATGAGCATCATGCCCACGCTCATACCCGAACGCATTGGAATGGCATGGATACCGTAGGGCTTGCCCCTCAGGCTCTCAAAAGCCGTACGCGAATTGGCATAGGTGTTGACCCTGATCCCGAACCAGGCCACCCCATAGCTTCCCAAGATTCCGACGATACTGAAGAGGAGGATGATGAGAACCCTGCCTCCGGAGAAGCCGCTGAGTAGACCGAAGTACACCCCGATCACGATGGCTATGAACACCCACAGCACAATGAGGAACTGCCCTTGTTTCAGGAGGTAAGTCTTGCATGTCTGCCAGATCAACTCGGAGATTTGTCTCATTGACCTGTGAACGGGCAGCTTCCGGAGCTGATAGAAGATTACGAGGCCGAACAAGAGACCCAGGGCACAGATGATCAGTCCCAAAGCCAGAAGAAGACTACCGGATATCCCGTGAAAATCGACTTGGTCGAGCTCTGGCAGAACGAGGCTTGCTTCACCCCCGCCACTCTCGGCCGCCAGCGCAGCGGGCGCAAAGGCCAATAGGCAGACCGTTGCGACCGCTACAAGGAGAATGAGCCTCCTCCAGCGACACCCCGGCGTCTTTGACGGTTTGATTTCCATGCAGTATTGCCTCCTTCTCAGCCCTCATGGCGTTTTGTTTGCGGAGCTGCGCCTCCTGAAACGAGGTAGCCCGACTCCTCTTACAGGCGCATGGGACGCCCCCCGGACGCACCACGTAGACCTTCCCACAGGCCTGGCCCGACGTTCCATGCTACAGAACCGGCCGTATTCACGTCAAGGATTGAATCAAGCCGCAAATGGAGATAACAGGGCCGGGTGGGACCAGCCCGCCCGCCCGATCTACTCGAGAAAGGACTGACTGATGGATAAATGGCAGTGCCTGTTGTGCGGATACATCTACGACCCCGAGGTGGGAGATTCCAGCCAGGGAATTGCGCCGGGGACCGTCTTCGAGGACCTACCCGACGACTGGGTGTGTCCGGACTGCGGCGCCGGCAAAGAAGAATTCGAGAAGATGGCCGGCTGACGGACTCAACTCCGCCCTAAACTCATGGCCGGTCACCGGGACGCCGGGAGTCGAGCGACCGAGGATGCATGCGAGATTATGAGCCGGTCCGCTCAACACACACTAGGTGGCCACCACGGCCTTATTCTGAAACGAGTCCTCAGGACATCCCAGGTCCAGTTTGATCGCCAAGAAAGACCGACATAAGCAGGTGGCCCGGCGCCACGGCGTAGCCCGTGGCTCGGGCCGCCGTCTCG